>DATGSX010000167.1:0-4118 GCA_035302145.1 Flavobacteriaceae bacterium
AAACTTGCTATAGTATTGGGTAGAAGCGGATAACTAATGCCAAGTTGGTAACTAGTAAAGGGTTTAAGTGAATAGTTGTTTTCATTTTCTGAAAATCCATCTCCACTTAAACTACGAAATATTAAATTACTAAAATTAGGAGAACGCATATAGGAGTTACCATACACAGTGATATATTTAGTTTCTTTTATAGGTGCACTAATACTGAATCCTGGAAGTACTCGTAGTAATTTATTGCCACTTAATCTTTGTCTGTCTGTATCAAAAAAACTATAGTCATAAATTATAAAATTAGAGGTAAATCGTGCTATATATTTTTCCCAAAGAACTGTATTTAGCTCTGTTTCCACTTCTACTTTATATTCCTTTATTCTGTTGGTAAATACACTATCTACTGGAATTACATTTATTAAATCTTGTAAATAGTCCGAATCAGTGGTATTCTCGATAAAATTCCCTTTTGTACGTATGGTAAAATCTGTTGTTCCCCATTTCTTGTTGGCTTCTAAAACTCCTGTATACGCAGTAGTAGCGATTCGCTGTTGTAGTATTTGCAATCCTGAAGTATTTTCCGGGCCTAACTGATAATTGAAATCTCCTATATTTTTTGACTTTTGTAAAGAAGATAAGACTCCAGCTTTCAACGAAAGTTTCCAATTATTTTTATAGTTTCCTTGCAAAAACAATGAAGGAGCCAAAAAATAGGTGTCGCTTTCATTATCCGTATAACTTTCTACTTTATTGTCTGTTCCAATATTTAAAAAAACTTGATCAGTTCTTGGAACGTCTTGAATCTGATAAGCTAATTGTAAACCACCAGAGTAGATTGAATCAAATTGATGTTCTACAAAAAGTTTAGATCTAAAATACTTTGATTTTATCTTTGATTCAGAAGTACTATTGGCTATCCCAATCTCCTCGCTTGGTAAATTCACCAAATATCTAGATGTACTAGTAGGGTTAATATCGGTTAAACCTACATTCAAATCTAACCAATAGTAAGTATCTCCTTTATAAGCACGCAGATTTTGGGCTAAAGAACCGTAGGTTTGTTTTCCTTGCTGTAAACGGAATCGGCTATTAGATGCAATTCCCTGTGTTTTGATATGCTTAAGATAAATAGAGATTTCTGATTGCAAATAATCTATTTGTATAGTATCTATTTGATTGGCTGCAACAGCACTTAACTCAGTAAAAGAGATAGCAGTCTTTGGTGAATTTGGGGTGGCGTACATATAAATCTTTTCGATTTCCCTACCACGAACCATTATGTTTTCTTGAGGTGTGAGTAGTACTTCAGGTAAACTCTTTATTACGCTCTCAGCAGTAAGAGCTGAGTTACTACTTATCAATTGTCCTGGTCGTATTGTAGCTATACTACCTTCTACACGAACCTCCGTTTTCTCGAAACCTTTTATTACAACCGCTTCTAATTCATAATTACGCTCTTTCAATACAATTTCAGATGCATTATACCACGGTTTGCATATTTTAGACTCATATAACTCATAATCCAAGTCAGATACTCTCAGATAAAAACAATCTAAGGAATCTGGCACATTAAATTGAATAGTAGCATCTGGGAAGTTTCCTGCAAAAAAGGAATTCTCAAACGTGGCATCGCTATATGCCATTACATACACACCAAACTGTGGTTCTAAATTGGGATTCTTTACGGTGGTTTTAAATACTTCTTGGGAAAAAGAAGAGCTTATTGTAATAACAAGTAATGAAAATAGAGGTAATAACTTTTTATCTTTCATAAATAGATTAATTAACTAGGCTTAATGAACAACTGTATTAGCCTATTACAAACCTATTTATCTATCGGACTCATTACAATACGTGTTTATACGTATTTTTCATTCCAACTCCTCTAAAAGAATTAGATTTTGTGACAATCCGTAGATTACCACTTCCATAAAGTTTCTTGCTTCTACTTTTTCTATCAAGTTCTGTTTGTGTACTTCTACGGTTCTAGAACTTATATGTAATAATTCGGCAATTTCCTTTGCCCGATAACCTTTCGCTGTAAACTTTATCACTTCTACTTCTCGTGGTGTAAAGTCAATTTTTAGTTCGTTATTGATACCGGGATTATTCAAAATCTGTTGGATAACTGGTGTGATGCTCTTTTCAAAATAAAACCCATTTTCTTCTAATTTCCATATTGCTTCTTCCAATTCTTTGGGTGGAGTGTTTTTCGTAAAGAATCCTTGTATTCCTATTTTCACTACCCTTTCTATTGAATGTAAATCATTCAAATGCGTTAAAATAAGTGTTTTTATTTCGGGATAATATTCTTTTATTTTCTTACATGCTCCAAAACCATCCATTTTGGGCATTTGCAAATCCAGCAACACTATGTCTACTGGTGTAGATTTTAACTTCTCTAAAAATTCTACTCCATTAGAAGCCTCTAAAACAACCTCAATATTATCAAAGCTGCTGAGTAATAGTTTCAAGCTTTTTCTAAACAAAGTATGATCATCAACTATAGCTATTTTCAGCATTATTTTTTGATTTTTAAATGTATCTGTATTTTATTTCCCTTTTCAACTGATAATTGCACCAATTTTGCTTGTCTATACTTCAGTCTTGAGGCTATGCTTTTTAATCCTATGCCATGAGAATCCTTTAAGCTTTTATAAAAATCGAAGGATTTTCCATTATCAAATATTTCAAGTATAATAATTTGATCTTCCTGTTGCATCGAAAACTCTATGGATGTTGCCTCCCCATGTCTTATGCTATTTGTAACTAACTCTTGTATAGTACGATAAACCTCATAAAAGTCCGCCAAAGGGATAGCTAGGACACCTGTATTGTATCTTTCAGTTATTTGCATAGCGTTCCATTTTCTTACTCTCGCAAAATAATTTTTCAGGTTATTTATTAATCCCTGTTCTTCAAGCATTGGAGGCATTAAGTTATAGCTTATAGTTTGAATATTTTGAAGGGTGTGTGCCAAAGCCTCTTCAACCTCTTGGAAGATAACGATTTTAGAATGGTCTTTTTCTTTACGATGCAGGATGGCAATGTAGTTTTGAATTGCACTCAAATCCCCGCTAATCCCATCGTGTAAATCCATAGCAATCCTTTTACGTTCTCTTCTTTCGGATTCTATAGAAGCTTCTAAAATCTGTTCGGATTTTTTACGTTTAATTTTATGTAGTTTATTCCGATACAAAACCACAAAAAAGAGAACACCCAACGCAAGAAAAAACATCACTGCTGTTCCTACCCAAAATAATACTTTTACTTCAGTTTCCATACACCTACAATTAAAAACACTCTTAGAAGTAATTTAGTAATTAAATTGACCAACCAATAGTATAAATAAAACTCTGCGTTAAGAATAAAATCACCTAATAGAAATAGAAAAAGTGTGCTAGAATAATATATGAAGAATCCTGATACAAAATAAAAGGTAGCATCTTTCCAAGGCTTGGATATCTCCATTTTTCTAAATAACTCTGCAAACCATAAGAAAGAGAAATAAAGAACAAATGTGGTAAGTGTAATTCTGTTTATCGTGTCCGATATTAAACTACTTCCTCCATTCCAAAAAATAAATGAAATACCATAGGCAACGAGCATTATACCTAAAAACACTCTAAGACTTTTTTTGTAAGATGGATGTAGAAGTCGATTATAAAAATAATACAATACAACAACTTCTAAAATAAAATAGAATTGAAATCCGAACGTTGGATTTGCTAAGATGAACGCACTATTCAACTCCCAAATAATAGATGCAATCGTATACCAAATAAATAAACTTATAGGCTCCTTAATTCTTAATGTTTTATATTTATATAGAAAAAGTATTAAAAAAATAACTCCTACAATAAGAGAACTATAAATAAGAGTATAGTCCAATTGAATCATATATTATAGTCTAGTATTCATTATTAAAACCTGCGCCATTCTTTATAATATTACCTACTACCTTAAAACATATAGCAAAGTCAAACCTATATACTACTCCCCATTCTTTAGACCAGGGTTAGGCTGATTTAAGTTTGTTTTTTCTTTTAACATACAGTTCTATTGGCTTTACACGACCAATTCCCTGATGTTTTCTATTGTTGTACTCATTTACAAAAGTATCTATT
>DATGSX010000168.1:0-4019 GCA_035302145.1 Flavobacteriaceae bacterium
TCGAGGTATTCGTGTGGGAAATAACCAAAACGCCGTGCTTAATTCAGAATTAGACTTGCAAATCACCGGACAACTCAGTGATAAAGTTGGAATTCGTGCATCGATTCAAGATGCCAATGTGCCAACGCAGCACGGTGGATACTCACAAACCTTAAACGAGTTCGATCAGATTTTTATCGAATTGTTTAGCGACTCTTGGACGGTACGCGCAGGGGATATTGACCTAGTGAATGAAAACAGTTACTTCAGTTCGTTCCATAAAAAAGTTCAGGGAATCGCTACATCTATAAGTTTCACCCATGATAACGGAGCGAAAAGCGAGGTGTTCGGCGCTGGAGCCTTGGTGCGTGGCATTTTTCATCGAAGTGAGTTCAACGGTGTCGATGGCAACCAAGGCCCTTACAAACTTAAAGGTCCAAACGGAGAATTATATATCCTAGTAGTCTCGGGTAGTGAACGTGTTTACGTAAACGGACTGCAATTAGAACGTGGCGAGGACAATGACTATGTTATCGACTACAATGCAGGAGAAGTGAAATTTAACACCACCTACCCTATTACCTCCAACATGCGCATCAGCATAGAATACCAATATACCGATCGAAGTTACACTCGATTTATAGGTTATGGTGGAGCTCGTTATTCAAATAATGGTTTTGAAGCCGGCATAACCGTTTATACTGAAAACGATGCCAAAAATCAACCTTTGCAACAAAATCTCAGCGAAGAGCAAATAGAAATACTAAAACAAGCCGGAAACGATCTCAATGCAATGCAAGCCCCATCAGCAATAGAAGATACGTACTCTGAGAATAAAATCCTTTATCAGAAAGATTGGGCGGATGGAAAAGAAATCTATGTGTTTTCTAACGACCCTGAAGAAATCTTATATAATGTACGATTCACCTATGTAGGCGCTAATCAAGGCGATTATATTCTAAGTCAAGAAAATGCTATCGCTCGAATTTATGAATATGTTTCTCCTGAAGATGGTATTCCGCAAGGAGATTACGAACCGAAAATCCGACTTACACCGCCCGAAAAACTGCAAGTAGTAAATGCACAAATAGCCTATAGACCTAATGAGGACAATGAAGTCTATAGCGAATTTGCCCTGAGTAATTACGATCAAAACCTATACTCCAGCATCGACAATGATGAGAATATAGGTTATGCAGCGAAAATTGGTGGCAAGAAAAAGGTATGGCAATCTAAAGATTCGCTTTCCATAGTAGCTTACGCCGATATAGACTATTTACACGAGAATTTTCAGAGTATAGAAAACGTGTATCACAGTGAATTTAGCCGAGATTGGAATCTGCTGTTTCCACAAGGCACACAACATTATCTAAAAAGCGGTGTAGCACTCATCGCTCCAAAAAATGGAAGATCTTCTTACGAATTTCAACAATTAGGCTATAGCGGTAGTTTCCATGGCTCCCGACATGTCTTAGAATCCAACATGCGATTCTCTGCAATAAACACCCACACTAGAGCTAGCTATATGCAGTCTAAAGGCGATAGTATAGACACTAAATTTGCTCGTGCCTCCAATAGAACCACCTATTCGTATAAAAAAGGTTGGGTAGGCGGACGAGTAAGTTTTGAAGACAACCAACAACGCAATATAACAACGGATAGTTTGTCTAGATTAAGCCACCGCTACGCAGCGGCAGAAGTATTTACTGGAGTAGGCGACAGCACAGCGGTGTATGCAGAAATTGGCTATCGTTATCAAACCAACGACTCCGTGCAAAACAATAGCATACAACGCACAAATAACTCACATACCTACTATATAAAATCTCGGATTATCCATACCGAAAAAGCACAGCTTAGCGTGTATGCCAACTTGAGAAACATACAGCATCAAAACGAAAATCTGCCAAATGAAAATACGTTTAACTCTCGTGTACAATACCAACAGAGTTTGTTTAAAGATGCCGTACGCCTTAGTACCACTATCGAATCCAACAGTGGTCTGCTAGCACAACAAGAGTACACCTATCTAAAAGTAGAACCTGGACAAGGAGTATATAAATGGGTGGATTATAACGGCAACGGCATTCAAGAATTAGATGAGTTTGAGATTGCCGAATACCCTGACGAAGCCGAGTATATACGTGTGCTACTACCCAATCAACACTTTGTACAAGTAAACGAGAATAAATTCAGCCAAATGATAAGCATGCAACCCAGACAATGGCGTGAAAAAGATGGCATCTTAGGTTTTATGGGAAAACTCCACAACCAAACCTCCTACTTAATCGATAGAAAAGTAGAAAAAGACGGAAAAGGACTACACTTAAATCCATTTAAAGATGGTGGGGATGGTCAATTAGGACTGAACTTAAACTTCAGAAACACCTTATATTTTAATCGTGGATTGCAACGCTACACCACTAGATATACCTTTGCTAACACGGCTAGCGAAAACCTACAAGCTTTTGGATTGCAAAAGAACAAGTTGCAAAGCCACCAATTACAATTCCAACACAAGGTAAAAGAACAATGGGTCTTTCACACAAAACTTGCTACTACTACAAACGAAACTAGCTCTAGCAACTTCCAATCCCGAAACTACTTGCTTGAAAACCAAGAAGTAGAGCCTAAAATATCTTTCCTATCAGGACTAAACGCAAGTATCGATTTATTTTATCGCTTCTCCGAGAAAAAGAACCAAATTGGGGACAAAGAACTATTAGAACAACACAAACTAGGTTTGGCATTTACTTACAGCAACCTGCAAAAACATTCCATTTATGGAGAAATAAACTATATAGACAATAGCTTTACAGGCAATGCTTTATCGCCCGTTGCCTATCAGATGTTGGAAGCATTACAACCAGGAACTAACTTTACCTGGACCATGCGCATTCAAAAGAAAATTACCGACTACCTAGATCTCAACTTCGATTACCAAGGCAGAAAAAGCGACGATACGCGTATGATTCATACTGGGAGTGTGCAGTTGAAGGCGTATTTTTAGAATGGTGGTCGGAGCACAGAGTTCAGGGGTCAGGGATTGGGGTCGGTGATGAGAGGAGATTTCTTTTAAATCGGAATTTCGTTTTCAGAAGAAACTATGTGGTTACAACAAAAGAGCAGTATCCATAAATAGCAAGCTATTTATGGATAGAGTAGTGTGTTTGCCTAGGGCAAACAACAGATGAGTGTTCAGAAGCAAGCTTCTGAACGGTTGAGTTTTTACTAGTTTATATTCAACTTGTTAGATTCTCAAACTGATGTCTGGAGAAAAACGAAATTATTTTTATCATAAATCTTCCTCTATACGAATACGTTTATTTAGATCGTCCATTAGATTTTCTTCACGCTTCTTTTGTTTAAAACCTTTATTAAATCCATACGTAATTCCAAAGGTAACATAACGTTGATCTTGCTTAATAACACTCTCATAAAGCACACTGTTGTTTGCATAAATATCTAACTTATAAGAGTTAAGGAAATCATTAACAGATAAGAATATTGACCATGAACTATCTAGTTTTTTAGAAATACTAAAGTTTAGCAAATTACTATTGTTTAGTTCAATATTCTCGCTTAGCTTTTGCTTTGAACTATAAGTATAATCTAAATTAAAAGACCAATTTGTTTTTGACATATAATATAAGTTCACGTTCCCTAGCATATTTATAAAGTTAGTCGAAAATTCGTATTCACCTTTATTTTCCCATGAATTACGCATAATATTTGTGTTTATTGATAAGAACAATCGTTGCCAGAATGTTTTAGAATAGCTTAAGCTTAGCCCTTGACTTTGACTATCAAATAAATTCAATTTTCGATTCCCTTCAAATACTCCAGTTTGAGAGAAGTATGGATAATTAATAATATTGTTCTTTGTAGTAGACCAATATAAACTTGCTATAGTATTGGGTAGAAGCGGATAACTAATGCCAAGTTGGTAACTAGTAAAGGGTTTAAGTGAATAGTTGTTTTCATTTTCTGAAAATCCATCTCCACTTAAACTACGAAATATTAAATTACTAAAATTAGGA
>DATGSX010000169.1:0-2527 GCA_035302145.1 Flavobacteriaceae bacterium
CTGCAAGAACATAACGGATTAAAACAATTTGTTCCTATCATCGATGCTGATGACGCAACCTCGACTGATAACTCGGTAGACATCGTTGTTTTAAGCATTAGCGACTATATGGCTAATCCAACAGATTACGAATCTCAAATCATTGCATTTGAAAATGTTCATTTTACAGATGCTGATGGAACAGAAACGTTTGCTACTGGAACAAACTATGATATTTCTGATGGAAGTAACTCAAGCATTATGCGAACCAATTTCTACGATGCAGATTATATTGGTGAGATTATCCCAGAAGGAACACTACCTGCTATCTCTGGAATCGCTGCACACTTTAATGGAGACGGTCAAATCTTCCCTCGCGATATGAACGATTTAGATGGAACCACTCTTTCCATTAAAGAATTTGAAACAGCAACCAGCATAGATATCTATCCAAACCCAGCGACAGATAGATTCTACGTGAATGTAAACAGCAATGCCCAAGTAGAAGTATTTTCTATCATTGGTAAAAAAGTTGTTCACACGCAAGTAGCTGATCAAAACACACCAGTATCTATACAAAACTTAAAGTCTGGTGTTTATATCATTAAGGTTACACAAGACGGTGCGACAACTACTAAGAAGTTAATTATAAAATAATTCATAGCGCTATATACGATACAAATAAAGCCTCCTTTTTAAAAGGAGGCTTTATTATTTTAGCCCGTCACAACTATGTAAAGTGTATATATTTTCACTCTATAACTTTCACATAATAATGCTGCTTCGTGGTAGTTCCCTATCTTTGTCTCAAAACTAATCAGATGCTAGCATCCAAAATATTTGCAATTCAATCGGAAGAAGATTTCGAGCAAGTGTGCTTACAGGTATTTCAGTACCAATATAAAAACTGCATACCTTATCGCAAGTTTTGTAATCTTCTAAACACAGATCCTAAGCAAGTAAAGCAACATAAAGACATTCCTTTTCTGCCCATTGAGTTTTTCAAGTCTCATAAGATTTTTGACAAACAGAAAAATAAAGTCGAAAGCATATTTACTAGTAGTGGAACCACTGGCATGGAAAGAAGCCAGCACTATGTTGCTAACAATAAGGTTTATGAAGAGAGCTTCTTAAAAGCATTTCAACAGTTTTACGGAAAAGTAACGGACTATACTATTTTAGCCCTGCTTCCATCTTATTTAGAGCGTGAAGGCTCTTCGCTTATCTATATGGTAGACAAACTAATTAAAGATTCAAATAATCCATCGAGTGGTTTTTACTTACACAACACAGAGGATTTAGTGGAGAAATTATTAGAACAAGAACAAAAAGGAAAGAAAACTATATTGATTGGTGTATCCTATGCATTGCTAGACCTGATAGAAGAGTTTGATTTACCTGCGTTGCAACAAACCATTATTATGGAAACTGGTGGCATGAAAGGAAAACGAAAAGAGTTGATAAAGCAAGAACTACATAAAATTTTGGCGAAAGGCTTTGGTGTCTCAGATATTCACAGCGAGTATGGCATGACAGAGCTACTATCTCAAGCATATTCCAAACAAAAAGGCTTTTTCTATACTCCACCTTGGATGCGTGTTCTTACACGAGATACTGAAGATCCTTTAAGCTACGTGGAGTTTGTAACAGGAGGAATTAATGTTATCGATCTTGCCAATCTTCATTCTTGCTCTTTTATAGCAACACAAGATTTAGGAAAGCTGCATCCCGATGGAAGTTTTGAGATTATTGGTAGATTCGACAATAGCGATATTCGTGGATGTAATTTACTGTTATTATAATGCAACAACCCACCTCTTTCTTTGAGAGCTAAGTGTTTTTATAAAAAATGCTCTTTGGACGTCCAAAGAGCATTTTTTATTTTAAAATCTTATTACGATTAATCTACTATCACTAAGAAATAGTTCCTTCTTCCTTTTTGCAGAAGAATGTACTTATCGTTTAGTAAGTCATCAGTGTTCACCACTTTATCTTCGGTCACTTTTTCTCGGTTAACCGAGATAGCGTTTGCCTTTAAATCGCGACGTGCTTCTCCATTAGATTTCAAGAAGTTCGTATCCTGGGCCAACAAACTAATGATACCTACACCCGCTTCTACAGTTTCTCTAGAAACGCTTGCTTGAGGTACTCCATCAAAAATCTCTAAGAAGGTTTGAGCATCTAATTTTTGCAAATCTTCCGAAGTAGATTTTCCGAAAAGTATTTCCGATGCTTGAACCGCTTTATCGTACTCTTCTTGTCCGTGAACAGTAACTGTTACCTCTTCTGCTAAACGTCTTTGCAACACACGTAAATGCGGTGCTTCTTTATGTTTAGCAACTAAGCCCTCTATTGTTTCTTTATCTAAAAAGGTAAATATTTTGATATAGTTTTCAGCATCCTCATCACTAGCATTTAACCAGTACTGGTAAAACTTATAAGGTGAAGTGTATTCTGGTGACAACCATATATTCTCTCCTTCGCTTTTTCCAAATTTGGTACCATCACTTTTCGTGATTAACGGACAGGTAAGTCCATAACCTTTAGC
>DATGSX010000170.1:0-3919 GCA_035302145.1 Flavobacteriaceae bacterium
TGGATTTTCTTTTAAGATTGAAGGAAATTGGGAAACCGAATCTATGTCAAAATTCACATAAGAATAGGCAAGTCCTTTTTTCTCGAATTTATCTTTAAAATATCCTCTAGAAAAGGAGTAGTCTATATTTTTTCCGATTAATCCAAATTCAGGCATTTTTAGACTTTTTATAATTTCCATATTTTTCCAAAGCGATTACCGAAGCAATTCCAAGAAGGATTAAACCTATTGTTAAAAGATTTTCTGTAGTCCATTCATTTGGTAAATAGCGTTCCACATTTGTAATCACAGGAATTTCTCCGTGATCTAGATGTGCCAATCCTGTTTCGCTTCGATCATAAATTGGTCTTTTCCAAGGCCATACCAATCCAAGTGACCCAGTAATAAAACCGATAATTACAGCGAAAGTAGCTTTCTTATAACGATTGATTATATAAGTTAATAAGTGCGACAAACTGACTAAACCTACCAAAGAGCCAAGTGTAAAAACTGCTAATACTTGAAGTAGTTGAATTCGCGGTTCATTTGTTAAAAAACTAAAATTTCCAATTATTATTTCAGAGATGGTGTCAAATAGGGCATTTACGGAATCAACCAGAAGCAATACGTAATTTCCCATTAGCATGATAAGAAAAGATCCTGAAAGTCCAGGAAGAGTCATTCCAGATACGCTGATAATACCACAAAAAAACACAAAGAGTAGGTTGCTGTTTTCTTTCGCTGGACTTAAGAAGCTGAGTCCACTACCAACAACAATTCCGATGAGCAAATAGGGGAGGTACTTCTTTTTTTCTGAGCCAAAATTCACTGCTAAATAAAAGATTGAACCGATTATTAATCCAAAAAAATAGCCCCAAACATAGAGTTCGTAGTGTACTAGCAAGTAGTCTAGAATTTTGGAAATACTGAAATAGCTAATAACGATTCCTAGAAGTAGAAGGCTTAGAAATGTTCCATTTATATATCTAAAAAAACTTTTCCAACGTCCGTTCAAAAAGAGCATCAAAGCTTTTTTATTGACTTTTTGGAGTGAATATATAAACTCTTCGTAAAAACCTGCTACAAATGCGACTACGCCACCCGATACGCCTGGAACTTTATTGGCAGCTCCCATTCCTATTCCTTTTAGGACCAACCAAATTTTATCCGATAGCGTTCGTGTGCTTTGCATTTACCTAGTGTTTTTTAAAGTAGCTGATTTTTCTAGAATAAATATAATTAAAAAACCAGCAACTAAACAGATAATGGCAGAAGTAAGCTGTGGATCATTTTCGAAGTTACCTGGTAGAACACTTTTTTCAATAAATGGAACTTCAATCCCTTTACTGTTTAAGCGTGTTTCTAAAACCTCTTTCCAAGGCCATATTTTATTGAGCGCACCTATCATAAAGCCAGTAAGTATGGCCAAAGTAATGTTCTTATGATGGTGGAACATCCAGGTTAACGTTCTAGAGAATGATTTTAAACCAATAGCGGCTCCTAGTAGAAATACACTTATTTTTCCAATGCTTTCCATGAGCAAGCTAAAATTTCCTTGTGCTATTCCTTCGTTTAACTGATTAAGCAATCCGATGACTGGTTGGTATGCACCGAGTAGGAGAAGGATAAACGCACCAGATATTCCTGGTAAAATCATGGCTATTATGGCAATGAATCCAGCGAAAAACAGAAACCAAACAGAGTTTGTTTCAGCTAATGGATTCAAGGTGCTAATACCAAATGCTAGTAGGCTGGCAAGAATTATACTTAAAACAACCGCTGCATTCCATCGTTCAAGTTGCTTAATGATATATACAATACTGGCTAAAACTAACCCAAAGAAAAATGACCATACGAGTATGGGATGAGATTCCAATAGATTTTCAATTACTTTAGCCAATAGTAATATACTGGTTGCAACCCCAAGTCCTAATGCTAGTAAAAAAGATAAATTGTACTCTTTCCAAGTTTTTAGAAAACCATTTTCTCGCCATTTTTTAAAGAACTTAAAATCGAGTCGATCTATGGTTTCTATAAGCTCTTCATAAAAACCTGCAATAAGTGCGATTGTACCACCAGATACTCCAGGAACTATGTCGGCGGCACCCATTGCCAAACCTTTTAAAGATATGATGAGGTATTGAAGTAAGCTTCTTTTGGGCATGTGTATTTCTGAATAATCTAAACCTTTTCAGGTTTTAATGAATTATATTTTGCTTCTATATTTAGAGATGATATTCTGTACGTCTTGATTAAAATATACAAAAGGAAAGGTTTCCTTTAAAATTTCAACAGAATCAGGAGCTTGACGTAAGGCGCTTGAAAGGTAAAATTCTCCTTTCTCTAGATCTAGCGTTTTGTAATAGATGCCCGCTAATCTATAATTTAGCTCTTTTTCATCATAGAAGAATTCTGTCGCATTTTCCAGCACTTTTTTAGCATCTTGCCACTTGGCTATTTTTAATAAGGTATCAGCTAAATTAAGCCAATAACTTAAATTATTATCCGCCAATTCAACACATTTTGTATAACCTATTGCTGCGCTATTAAAATCTCGCAATTTTTGATTAATAGAGGCATAAAGTTTCCAGTACTTTATATTTGTATTATCAATTTTAATTGCTTTTTCAATATATGATAGGGCAGCTTTATAATTTTTTTGACGTTTATATAATCGGATAATAGCCAACCAGCCTTTATCTAAGAGCATATCATGGTCAATACATTGACGATAAAACTTTTTCGCCAATTTAAATTTACCAAGTTTCTCGTAACATTTTCCAGCTCGTAACAATGCGAAAGTACTCGGATCTTCAATTCTTAAAGTTAAAATATAACATTCTATAGCTTGTTCATAATGTCCGAGTTTCTCTAAAACTTTACCCTTTTCCAAGTAGGCACCTACAAAAGCATCATCACTTATAATTGCAAAATCATATGCTTCGAGTGCTTTTTGGTAGTTTTTTAAAGTGTAATATTGTTTTCCAATATTCTGCCAAGCAATTTCACTATAAGGTCGTTTTTCGACGTAGTCTAATAAGTAATCAATAGCTTCTTGATGTTGTTCAAGATAATCATAGCAATACACCACATTATGTAATGCCGATCCATTTTCAGGATCTTCTTTTACACAGGAAATAAAATTCTGCAAAGCATTGTGAAAATCTTCTAAGTACAGATACTCCATTCCTAGTTGGGAATAGATTTCGGCTTTATCGAAACTTAAATCTAAGGCAGCTTCTAACTGAAAGATGGCCTGAGCATGCTCATTTCTTCGAGAATGGATATTGGCTTTCTGAATATAAACTTCCTCATTTGATTTTTCTATATCATAAATCTCGTCTATGAGCATTTCGGCTTTATCGAGCTTATTTTCTATCACATGAATTTCTACTAAGTATAGTTTTAAGCTACTTGACGTTGGATGTTGTTCTAGTCCAATACGTATTGCCTTTTTTGCCATGGACATTTTACCATTATCTAAATAGTAATTAATGATAATTTCAAATTCATCGGAGTCAAAAAACAAAACATTGTTTGTTTTAAGCATAGACTTAAAACGAATTAAGGTAAGTTTTTCTGATTCATCGGGTCCAAACTTCATATGCAAAATATTGAGTTTAAGTACTAATAGCTTACGCTTGTAATGTTATAAGCAAAATTAAAGCAAAATAGGGCAATTAAGTCAGTTTTAATGAAATAGTTATCCACAAAAACCGCTAAAACCCATGATAGGTCTACGTTTTATGTCCTTTTTTCTAAAATTTCATCTAGAACGTTGAGAAAAATGTCACATCCTTCTTTTATTTCCTTCTTAGAAATAGTAAGTGGAGGGGTTATGCGAATAGCGCGTTCTTCAAATAGTAACCAAAATAAAATAAGACCTCGGTCTTTACATTTTAGGATGGCTTCGTTAGCTATTTCTTTACTTTCCATTATC
>DATGSX010000171.1:0-32912 GCA_035302145.1 Flavobacteriaceae bacterium
TTACTTCAGCAAAATCCTTTAACAAGGATGGGCTTATAGTCTGAGATTGTGTTACTGCCAAGGTTATTATAATTTTATTTTTGCAGTGCAAATATACGGCTTTCTAGCTGCTATGCAACCCAATAAAGTTATAGTTTATATTAACAAAAAACCACTCCTGATAATTGGAGTGGTTTTTTTATATAAAAACTTTGAATGTGTTATTGCACTTCGAAGACTATAGGTAACGTAAAGGTAACTCCTACTGGATTTCCTCTTTGCATACCTGGTTTCATTTTAGGTAAGCTATTAACTACTCTCTCAGCTTCTGTTGCTAAGCGATTGTGAGGTGCACGAGTTTGAATATTAGTAATATCACCTTTGGTATCAATTGTAAATACCACAACGATTCGCTGTACTCCTCGTAATCCCAACTGAGAACCTAAATCTGTATTGAACCTTCGCTGAACATGTTGCATAATCTTTTGACTCATACAATTTCTCTTAGCATCATTGTTCTTCTCGTTTTCACACCCAGGGTAAACTGGTACGTTTTCGATAATAGCAAATGGTACATCTTCTACCTCCTCCTCTACTATATCCTCAACAATTTCTTCGATTTCAGCAATTTCCTCAGTTTGATCTAACTCTGTAGATTCGATTACTGTCTCTTCGATTTCTTCGTCATCTTCGATGATTTCAATAACTTCGGGTGCAGCTGGTGGTGGCGGCGGTGGCGGTGGTGGTGGCGGTGGTTGCATTTGAGTAATAGGTATTTCCTCGTCGAACTCATCCCCTACGTTTACCTTCCCAGTGTCAATCTCCTTATCGTAGGTTTTGCACTCGATGGCCATCCACGAAAACAAAAGCATAGCAATTAAACCGATTTGAAAGAATAACATCCCTCTCCGGTTTAAATTAGCTTTAGGATTTTTTTTAGGTTCCATATTAATTATTTTTTCAAGTTGCTAAAGTATGGAAAATCTCTTGGTATTTAAAATGAAAATCAAGCTTTCATTTTAATTTTCGATTTTAGCACCAGAAATACTAGTACTCCAAGCCCTGTTCCAATCATATTTGCGATGACATCGGCAAAATCTGCACCTCGCGTTTTAGTCATCCCTTGTAACACTTCAATTATTATGCCATAAACAACGCATGAAAGTGCAATAAAGAAAATACTCGACTTTTTAACAATAACTGTATGTCTTGCATAGTAAACCAACCAGCTTAATACTAGAATGAAATGCACCCCAAAATGAACCATTTTATCAATCTCTATAGGAGTATGGATTTTCACTGAAGGGATCTTGGTACTTGGCATTAAAAAAGCAATGGTGGCTATTATTGTAAAAATTAATGCTACTAAAAATATATTTCTAGGACGCAATAGTTTCTTTATATGCATCGGCTGATAATAATTCTTCTACCTCTTCTGGATTGCTAAATTTAATTTTAATCATCCAGCCATCGCCATAAGGATCGGTATTAACCAAATCTGGTTCATCTTCTAACTGCTCGTTGAATTCGATTATCTCACCTGTAAGTGGCATAAATAAATCGGATACAGTTTTTACTGCTTCTACAGTTCCAAACACCTCTTCTTTATCTAATGTTTCATCTTCTGTATCTACGTCTACATAAACGATATCGCCTAACTCTCCTTGTGCAAAATCTGTAATTCCAACAGTAGCAACATCGCCGTCAAATCGCACCCACTCATGGTCTTTAGTGTACTTTAATTCTTTTGGTAAGTTCATGTCTAGTAAATTTTAATTTATGATTTATTATTAATTTCCAAATATATATCGCAAGGTCAATCCACTTCGAATCGTTGTTTGTGGGAACGCAGTAGATATTGCATATTCTGAGAAGGTGTGGTCGTAATAAAACAACACCGTGAAACTATCGGTCAATGCGTAGTCCGCAGTAAACTGCAATCCATAAATTGTTTGTCCTGCTGTAGTTTGATTATTATCGATATCTAAATAACGAATAATGGTTTTATTATCTCGTCGAGAGAAATCTAACTTAAGATTTAAATCGCTACGCAACACCCGTTGTTCGCCAGCAAAGTTAGTCCCAATTCTCAAGTCTCTTATTCTATATCCCATCCCAAGCACTATTTCATCGCCTTGTACTTCAGTAAGGAGGTTGTTGGCAAAACTTAAGGACAAAGCTCGATCTTTACGATACTCTGCCATGATGCTTATATCGTTTTTCATCTCAAAGTCTACTTTAGCCAAAGGTGTAAACTGCTCGGTAAGGTTCACATTACCTACCAAAGTTTTGCTCTTGAAGTTACCATTTTGCGTGGTAGCTTCAGGATTATTGGCATCGTAATCCAAGTTGGTTTGGAACTGGTTTATAGTATAGGCTGCTCTATATCCATGATGGATAGAGAATCGATTAAAGTTTTGTTTAAACCACTCTAAACGCATTAGCCCTGTATATTTAACATCCCAATTTGGCAAAGGAATGTTTCGTAAAAAACTCGTTTTCTCTTTAGACGCACTTCTTCCTCTATAAGCTGCAAGGAATGATGGTAACAATACATCTTGACTGGTTTTACCAAAGCCTACAGGATACCCATCTTCGTCTACTGGGAAGTTTGTGGTACCATAATATTCCTCGGCCAACCTATTTGCAACAATAATTCGGCTGTCCTTAAAGTCTTGGAAAGCATCGGAGTGATGTAACCCACTACTTTTAAATGACGAACCTAAAAGTATCGTACTGATGTTAAAGTTACCAAATGTATTTGGAGTTAGGGAATGATACACTCCATTTTCTATTAAATAATTTTCGGAAGTGCTCTCAGAATAGAGACGGTTTCCGTTTAAGTCTATAGTAAGATCTGGTAGTAATTCAAAATTCGCCTGAACATCCAATTGCTTATCTACCACTTGGGTAAATTGCTCGTTAAACTCAGGGAATAAAGTCAACCATCCTCTACGCGCAGCTTCATGACGTATATCGGATTGGCTTCCAAAAATGAACCCGGTAGATGGTTTTAAGGTTCCAATTGCCCCAACTTTTGGCAAATAGCCTGGCAGGTAAGTTCCTCTGTTTTCTTGATAGTTAAAAGTAACCCTACGCAATGATGTAAGCATAGTTACCAAGGTGTTATAGGATTTATCACCAAAGCTCAGTCCACTTCCTCCTTCTGCATCAGATTCAGCTCTTGCGCTTGCTAAATCTCCACTTCTTTGTAAGAGTTGCGATCGATTATCTCGGCCAGTTCTTGCATCATTTGATCCTCTACCTACAGCATCCCGTTTAGTAGCAGGTGATGCCCTCTTCTTACGCAGTCCAATATAGTTATAGAAAGTTCGCATGTTCAACTGAGAGTTGATACGATGGGTATTAGCATTCTGAACGGAGTTTCCTAAATTATAATAGTTGGTGGTACCATCATCACCGGTAATCGCAAGATTCTCATACATATCACTTCCTTTACTCCATTGGAAATCACTAGTGTAACTATAAGTACCGCGAATAAAGGCTAAGAACGGGAACTTATTGAATGGTAATTCATAATCTAATTGCAACGATTGATAATGCTCGTTTGGTTCACCAATATCAAAAAAGTCATCCCAAATTCCAATGCTATTATCTACCACTCCATCATAGTCAATATAATTCTTAACTACACGATGGTTTGCTGAGTTATACCTCAACTTAAGTGAGTTAGTAATATCGTAGTTTACAGTATATTGCCAATCAAATAAATAATTTCTTTGGTATAGCGTTGGCATCCCTATACTACCTGGAAGCAAATCCGTATCTCTTAACGTTTGCTCATTGTATTGACGGATAATATTGGAGTTTGCATGAATAGAGGTTGGCAAATAGTTTACATTAAAGTCTTTCATAAACTTCCAATACCTTCCCTTAAATATAGAGTCGTTTTTACGGAATGGCTCCCAAGTACTTTTAGCAAAGTTATGTGAGTAAGTAGCACCCGCACGAACCGATTGGTCTAGGAAGTCTTCTATTTCATAATCATGATGATTTACTTGATTATAGGAATAGGACAACGTGAGGTTTTCTACATCGTAAATCCTAGGTGTTTTATCTCCCGTACGTTCTTTACGTACACCAATAAAGTTAATACTCTGTCGGCGTGTATAATCTACTGCTTGGTTTTCAATTCGTTTCTTTTCGTCTGCGTCTTGCTCATTTGCTATACGAGTATCTAACTTTACATCTTGGAATTCAGGATCGTATTCTGGAGTGATTTTCTCCTCCGACCTTCCATAATTAAATGGCAATTGAATCCCCCATTTTTCAGGAAGTAACTGACCGAGATTTACATCGGTAACTACGTCATATTGTTTTACGTCTTCTTTATCTCGTTCGTTTGGCCCAGATTCCAAAGCGCCAAAACCTACCGTACTTCTACCACCAGAAGCTGTAACTGATGCAAAATCGGCTAAGTTCGCATCTACTGTAGCTACTGCAGCCCATCCTCCTTTATTCTCCAATTCAGACAAACGTAACTCGTTAAACCAAACTTCTCCACTAATTCTATGTGCAGTACTATTTCGTATACCTAGCATAATTACACGTACGTCGCCGAAGCTTGGATTTCCTTTTACTCCAATCTTTCTTTGATTTCCGCCGCTACTACCACCTAACTCTTGTTCATCAAAGAATGTTACCTCACTAGGATTTATATTTGTACTTCCGTATACTCTAGTTTTTGCTTCTTGCAATAAGTGTAGCGGTATGTTTAGTCGGTTTTCATAAGGCCAAACCTGATCTGGAGAATGGTTACCAAACTCGGTTGGTTTAAGTGGTATTTGCACCTCGTAATAGCTATCGGTTAAGTCATTTCCCATTCGGATAAAAGCAACCATATCGCCATCGTCTAGTGCCGTTTCGTTTATTATAGATTCGGCGTGTATAAACATTTCTATGTTTTTATACTGCCGCATATCAACATTAAAGTTCTTGTAAACACCTCGTCCATCGTTTGGTTCTAGCCCTCTAACTCGTAAGGATAGAGCTCGTTCATTTTCACGAATAATATCGTTGTTATGATTGTACTGCTCTCTATACACCCCAGGAGGCATTACATAATTAATTGGTTCTCTATTTTCGTTTTCTTCAATACTAACAGTACCGCTTTCAAAAGTAGTGCTACCAAAATTCGGATCGTTCGCATCTTTATCTATAGCTTTTGCAAACCTTCGATAGTCTCCTCTTACCAGCTCTAAAGTTCCAAAACGCAAAACTGTATTTTCGGTAAATTCCGATAAATACATACGCATAAAACGCATGTTTTCAAATCCAGAAATACCTCCTATCGCATTGTCATATTCGCTGATTGGCACTTTAAACTGCACCCAACGAACTGGAATTTCACGATTATCGTCGGTAGTAACCGTCAATTCTTTTACATCATTAATATGATTGTTGTTGTCTGGATTCATACCTGGAAATAGCTTTACGTCGTATTCATAATAGCTATTCACCGTATTCATCGTATTGTCGCCATTTACATCTTCGGTATCTGGCAATGTCGTATTTCCTCTATTAGTGTTCGTAACCTCTACAGGTGAGTTCCCCTCAGTACCATTGTAATTTAAATATCGTTCTAAAACATCGCCATTAGCTTGTAAATAATACTCGTAATTATCCCCAGCTGGATCGTCTAATCCTGCAAATAGCGGGAATTTAGCAGCCTCTTCTGCATCGCTCAAACCATCTAAACCAATATCTTGTCTTGCTCGTACATCCGGGTCATTGCTAAAGGCATAAACCAAGGCCTGATTAGCTGGCACTTTCCCCCATTCTGTTTCGATGGTATTAGAAGTTCCTCCGTCTTCAGGCAATCCATTTTCGTATTGCATCCTACCATCTTTCAAAATATCTTCTGAAATATTACCTAAGTTAAAGCTTAGCGTACCTCCAGTATTCTGTGCGTTTTCAGGATAAATAAATGGATCCATGACCCAGAATTGGATATATTCTACGTTAGACCGTACAAAGTCTGAGGTAGATAAGCCTCTAGTAATTCCACCAAAACGATCTCTAGGATTCGGTAAATTATTAGTTCCGTTGGTAATTGGGTTAAAGTTATATGGCCCTCGTGTACTAGGATAATATGCTAAATCGAAAGTGAATAAAGCGTGTGATTGTCCTTGAATAATATCTTGGTTCGGAAACACTTCATCTCTAAATACGCGTCGAGTAAAAGGCCCGGAAACATCTTCATTAGACACATCACTAGGACGGCTCCCACTATAAAACACAGGGTCTATACTGTACCAAGCTAATTTTGCACGGTTGTAATTATACTCTAGATTATTGTTGGCCACTTCGCCTCCAAATCCTACTGGAGTACTTGCCAAATGCCATGACTGTGGTGACATTAGATCGATAGAAGTTTGTGAAGCTTCGAAATCATCTATATAGGAAGTAGTTTTCCCATCGAAGTTGGAAACCTTAGGCGATCCTGGCAACAAGTAAGCAAACTCACCACGGAAAGACACATGAGATTCCACATCGGTATCTATATTTGGTAGTTTATTTACAAGCCTAGTTAAAAATGGTGCTTCTGTAGAAAACACCGTTTGTACACCAAATATTGAGTTGTTTACAGACTCCCCATTGTAAGCCGACTTTTGTGTCATTGGCCGCTCATTCATATTCAAATAAGTACCACCTAACATAAAGTTCTTATTGAATTGGTGCTCCACATGAAGTCCGGTAAATCGGCGTGTTTGTCTACCGAAAGTAGTGTTATTTTCTGTTGAGATATTGATAGGTGTTTTGGAATTTGCCAATGATGGATCTAAGATATGCACCCTTCCTGTTTGATAGTTTACAGTATAGTCTATCCCTTCTACCAAAGTTCTTCCTCCAGCTGTAACACGAACCGAACCTTGCGGTACATTGATGGCCCCGATAGGAATTCCATCGCCACCTGTTGACTTATAAGTTCCGCGCAGTTGGAATTTATTCTTTTCACTCTGTTGTTGTTCAGCTTCTGTTTTTGTATTTCGATAAAGGCTATGGAAAACATATTTATTTTGGTTGGCATTATATGTCTGAGGCTGATCATATTGTTCGCCACCAGCATCACTACGTAGTTTTTCGAATAAATACTCACCAAATGGTTCTACGCTTGTAAAAATAATAGCTCCATTTTCTCGGTCGACAGTTATTCCAGGTACGAAGTCAAAAAAACCATCTCCTCCTTGCTGTGGATCATTATTAAAATTTAACCTATCTAGATTAAACACTCGCAACAATGGAGTTTCTGCCACATCTTCTGGCAGCGGAACAGCCGGAAACTCGGTAGTACCTGGTGCGGGCTTTATGTAATTGACTGGTGATGGATCGGTGTAGACGATGTTTAATTTAAAGTCCTCTTGCTCTAAATCAAAGGCGCCTAATGGATAAATGTTTTTCATCATTAAATCCCAAACCGGCTCATTAACGCTTATAAAACTACTTCTAAGCATTTTCACAACTAGGTTTTGCGAAGAGTTTACTATTGGCTCTCCATCGTTATCAGGATTTGTAAGCTGTCCCCCTGTATTATCTACACCATCGTTTGAGAACTCACCAACCTGATAAACTTTTCCTCCTCGTGTATATTGAAAGGCAACTGCTAACACCTCGTCGTTACGCAATCGCTCATTCAAAGAAATATATCCTAATTTTCTGTTCAGTCTATACTCATGTGGCTCTAAATTTCTAGCATTTTCTATGGTGGCATAATCCATTCCATCGCGTACATTCAACCCTCCAAAACCACTTTCAACAGAGGCTCTATCTCGAATATTTTCATTTAAATAGGTAGGTTCACCCCCACTAATACCAAAAGGATTAAATTTGTTGTTTTTGTTATCTGGAGTAGCATTAGGTGTAGATTGAATAAAGTCGGCAGGTACATTTTGTAAACCGATATTTTCTAGTTTTGATTCCCCGATGTCTTGAAGAGCGATAACACTTCTAATATTATCAGTTCTATTAGATCTATTGGTCACCCAAACTTCAATTCGAGTAACTTCTATATTCGTATTTAAAAATGGATATTGAGAGATTGCTTGATCGTAATTATCTCTAAAGTAATGTGCCAAGAAGAAGTGACGGTTATCGTCATAATCCATGGCGTACATTTTAAATTCATTTACCGTAGCATCTCCTTCGGCAACTATTGTTTGTGTTTCCGACTTCTGTTCGGAGAAAACGCCCGTTACTCGAGTTTTTCCAAATTGCAGTTCTGTTTTTACTCCAAATAGACTCTGTGCACCTTGAATTAAACTACTATTTAGAGGCATGCTTACGTTTCCTACTTCGATACTTTGAATAATATCATCTTCGGTTGGCGTATATTCTAATTTAATCTGATTTTGAAAGTCAAAAGTAGACTGAGTGTCGTAGTTTATATTAACATCTAGGCGCTCTCCAACTTTTCCCATCAGGTTAAGACTAATTCTCTGATCAAAATCAAAAGTAAAGTTCCTACGGTTTCTTGGCGAAAGCGAAGGGTTATCTTGCTTATTATAAAGCACACCTAAATCTACCTCTACGTTACCTTGTGGAATGATATCGATAGTGTTACCACCAAAAATTGTTTCAAATAGTTCGGATTTCACATAGTACGTAGGCAACAAGTTACGCCTATCATCTTGTGAATCGGATTTTCTACCATCTGCCGCATCAATTTTCTTTTTAAAATATGCTTGCATATCCTGCTCCAAAAGCATTTTCTCAAATTCTTCTGGTGTCAGGACAATTGGGTAAGCTATAGAGGATTTTCCTAGTTTTTGTGAATATATATAGCGATCGGTAATCGGATCATAAGTATACATCTCCTCAATTGAAGTAGGAGTAGGCAGGTCTATAGGCCTATTTGTGTACCCTGTCTTTGTACTGTCCTGCGCTAAGGCATAAGATCCAATTCCTAATAACAGTATGGCTGTTAAAAAAAAGCTAATTACAGGCGAGTTTGTTCGATAATATTGTTCTTCCAAGACCTACAGTTTTTTTAATGCTAACTTAATGATCATTTCTGCAGAAGCATCAGGATTTTCCTTAGCAATCTGCTTACATACCTTCTCGGCTTGCCTCCTTGCAAAGCCTAATGTTTCTAAAGCAGATAACGCTTCTTCTCGATTAGTATTGTATGAATCGCTAGAATCCTCAGCTATATCGTATATTTTAAGCACTTTATCTTTTAAGTCTAAAACCATACGCTGTGCTGTTTTTATTCCAATACCCTTTGCAGATTTCAGGGTTTTTAAGTCATTTGCCGCAATAGCTTCCACAACTTCTTGAGGTGTTAAGGAAGACAGCATAGTTCGTGCTGTAGCAGCACCAATTCCAGAAACACTTATCAACAATCGGAATACTTCGCGTTCAGATTTAGTCATGAATCCATATAACGAGTGAGCGTCCTCACGGACTTGTAAGTGTGTGTACATCAGTACGCTTTCTGTATCTGGTAACTGCTCGTATGTTTGAAGGGTAATATGTAAAAAATACCCCACGCCATTACAATCTATTACCACATCGGTCGGATGCTTCTCTACGAGTCTACCTTGAATATGCGAAATCATGCTTATATTTTATGCGTACAAATATACTATAATTTACTACTTATCATAAAAATTAGCAAAAGGATAAACCTCTCTATAACACACCCTTATCCCCGTATTTTTAACTAAAACCCTAAAGGGTTAATAAAAACAACGCTTCCTTCACACAAAAACAAGTTGTTTTAGCGTGAAAGAAGCGTGATTCACCAAAAAACTTAACGTTCAGGTGGTGTTTAAAATACTTTTATATTGCGCAACTTCCTACGAAGTTTAACAATTTTAGCTATCACAAATGATGGTTCAACAACAAATGACCTTTCATCCGTCTTCTATTTTATGAAGCTATGCCTTTACGTTATTCTTTGTTTTGTTTCCTACGCATTTCTTTTTCTTGCGCATCTACTACTACAACAGCCACCATACTCACCATCTCCTCTACTGAAGCTCCTAGTTGCA
The DNA here is from genome assembly GCA_035302145.1 of Flavobacteriaceae bacterium. Lineage (GTDB taxonomy): Bacteria > Bacteroidota > Bacteroidia > Flavobacteriales > Flavobacteriaceae > JAJYTI01. Next base: position 9,993 of record DATGSX010000171.1, read on the forward strand.
ATAGGTGAATTGGTTTTCGCATTCCCAACATTATTGGACCGATAGACTCCACATTATTAATTTCCTTCAGCATCTTGTAATTACTATTCGCCGCTTCAAGATTCGGAAACACTAAAGCATTTACGCGTTTTCCTGCTAGTTTAGAATGCGGGAAATTCTTTTCTAGTAATTTACTGTTTAAAGCAAAGTCTACCTGAACTTCTCCATCTACAACTATATCAGGACGTTTTTCATGAAGCGTCTTCACAGCTTCTTGAACTTTTTTAACCCCTGGTGATTTGGCTGAACCAAAATTACTATAGGATACCATAGCGATTACTGGATTCAAACCAAACATCTTCATCGTATAATTGGTCATTTGCGCGATGTCTACAAGATCTTCAGGTGTTGGATCAATATTAACCGCAGTATCGGCTATAAACAATGGGCCTCTTTTCGTTATCATCAAGTTGGCTGTGGCTACTTTGCTTGTTCCTTTATGCATTCCTACAACTTGCAGAGCCGGTCGTAGAACTGAAGCATAGGCTCTGGTATATCCTGAAATCATTCCGTCGGCATCGCCCATTTGCACCATCATAGCCCCGAAATAGTTTCTATCTCGCATAAGCCTATTTGCATCGTACTTAGAAACTCCCTTACGATTACGTCTTAGCCAATGTTCATGCGCATATTTTTCTCTTTTCTTTTTTGACTTGTCATTCGTCGGGTCAATAATCTCTACATCGGCATGAAATTCGATTTCTTGCATATGCTCACGAATCACATCTTCTCTACCCAAGAGAACTGGAATTGCGATACCATTTTCGTAGGAAATCTGTGCAGCTTTTAACACATCTAACTGATCGGCTTCTGCAAAAACCACTTTTTTAACATCGGTACGTGCTCTGTTTAGCAAGAGTTTAATCAACTTACCATCTTCTCCCATTCGAGCACTTAGCTCGTCTTCATATTTTGCCCAATCCGATATGTTCACTCTTGCTACACCGCTCTCAATAGCAGCTTTTGCTACAGCAATTGGCACGTAAGTGATCAAGCGAGGATCGAAAGGTTTTGGAATTATGTAATCCCTACCAAACACCAACTTTGTTTCGCCATATGCAATATTCACTTGTTCCGGCACTGGCTCCTTTGCTAATGCAGCTAAAGCCAAGACCGCTGCCATTTTCATTTCTTCATTTATAGCTTTAGCACGAACATCTAGTGCACCACGGAAAATAAAAGGGAATCCCAATACATTATTCACTTGATTCGGATGGTCGCTACGACCAGTAGCCATAATAACATCTTCTCGGGTACTGATTGCCAAGTCATACTCAATCTCTGGATCTGGGTTTGCCATTGCAAAAACAATGGGATTGTCGGCCATACTCAGCAACATTTCTGGTGTAAATATGTTCCCGACAGAAAGCCCTACGAAAACATCTGCATCAACAATAGCATCTTGCAATTTATGTACATCCTTCTCGGTAGCAAATTCTTTCTTTTCAGTTGATAAGTTCTCTCTATCTACCCGGATAGCGCCTTTACTATCGCACATAACAATGTTTTCTGGACGTACTCCTGAACGTATATACAATCTTGCACAAGAAACTGCAGCTGCACCTGCACCGCTAATTACCACTTGCACTTCGCTCATAGATTTTCCAGCTATTTCTACAGCGTTTATCAAAGCTGCTGCGGAAATGATTGCAGTTCCATGTTGATCGTCGTGCATAACTGGCATATCCAGTTCTTCTTTTAGCCTACGTTCGATTTCAAAAGCCTCTGGTGCTTTTATATCTTCCAAATTAATCCCACCAAATGTAGGAGCCATATTTTTTACAGTACGGATAAACTCATCTGGGTCGGTAGTATCTAATTCAATATCAAAAACATCGATATCGGCAAAAATTTTAAACAGTAAACCTTTACCTTCCATTACAGGTTTTGATGCCTCTGGACCGATATCTCCAAGACCTAATACAGCAGTACCATTGGTTATAACAGCAACAAGATTTCCTTTACTTGTATATTTGTAAACGTTATCTTTATCCTTCGCAATTTCTAAACAGGGCTCTGCTACTCCTGGTGAGTAGGCTAAGCTTAAGTCTCTTTGTGTCGCGTATTTTTTAGTTGGAACAACTTCAATTTTCCCAGGCTTTGGTTTTGCATGGTAAACAAGTGCTTCCCTACGCATAGATTCTTTCATTTTACTCATAAAAGGGGCATTATGTTCGAACCCACAAACTTACACTAGTTTGTTGGCATTATAAAAAATTCAAGTAAGTATTTGGGTTTTGAGAAGGATAGATAAATATTTTTAATGTTTCTTACCTCTCAAAACTTCCTAGTCTTTTTGGTTATCATTTTCAGATTTAGAAACAAAATCTATATTTCTCGTCAATCCTGAATACTTTGTTCGTTTCACTGCACTTTTTCGAAATAACTCTTGAAAACGATCTTCATCCAAAGAAACCCAATCCTCTTTATTCATCGATAAGAGATCTGGATGTGGATTAAACAAAGGTTCCTGATGAGCTTTACTGAAGCGATTCCATGGACAAACATCTTGACATATATCACAACCAAAAATCCAGTCTTGCATTTGCCCGTCCATATAGCTAGGCAGTGCATCTCGAAGCTCTATAGTCAAATAGGAAATACACTTGTTGGCATCTACAACTCTATCTGCAATTATAGCACTGGTAGGGCATGCATCTATACAAGCAGTACACGTACCACAGTGATCGGTAGTAGGACTATCATACTCTAACTCTAAGTCGCATATAATCTCGGAAACGAAGAAAAAAGAACCTTTTTGTTTGCTTAACATTAGAGTGTGTTTACCAATCCATCCTAGTCCACTACGTGCGGCCCATGCTTTATCGAGTACTGGTGCAGAATCAACAAAGTAGCGCCCTTCTATAGCGCCAATTTCTTCTTCGATATAATGAAATAGCTCACGCATTTTGGCTTTGATTACATAATGGTAATCCTGACCATAGGCGTATTTTGAAATTTTATAGGTGTCGTCAATTTGTTGTTCTGCTGGATAATAATTGTATAGTAAAGAAATTACGCTTTTTGCTCCAGGCACTAACTTTGTAGGATCTAGGCGTTTATCGAAATGATTTTCCATATAGCCCATCTCAGCATGGTAGCCATTATTCAGCCATTCTTCCAGCCTAGGTGCTTCGTCTTCTAGGAATTCCGCTTTGCTAATACCACAAGATATAAACCCGAGCTCTGCAGCGCGGTTTTTAATCATAGCAGTATATTTCTCCTTATTCATATTTAAGTCAGCTTAAAACAGAGTAGGATCGTCTCCACCTGGCCTTTCCTTTCCCAAATGAGTGTAAGCTTTGTCTGTAACTTCTCTTCCCCTAGGTGTACGAACTATAAAACCTTGTTGAATAAGAAATGGTTCATATACTTCCTCGATAGTTTCTGGACTTTCTGATACAGCAGTGGCAAGCGTTGTTAAGCCAACCGGTCTCCCTTTAAAGTTATCGATAAGCGTGCTAAGAATACGATTGTCCATTTCGTCTAATCCATAAGCATCAACATTTAATGCTTCTAAGCTAAATTTAGCGATTTTTAAATCTATTCCACCATCTCCTTTAATCTGAGCAAAATCACGGACACGACGAAGTAATGCGTTAGCAATTCTAGGTGTTCCTCTACTACGAGAAGCTATTTCAATGGCAGCATCCATAGCAATATCTACCTCAAGGATTTCGGCACTACGCTGCAGGATAGTGGTAAGCAATTCAGTATTGTAGTATTGCAGTCTAGCCGAGATCCCAAAACGAGCACGCATTGGCGCAGATAGCATACCTGAACGAGTAGTAGCTCCAATTAAAGTAAAAGGATTAAGATGGATTTGAACTGTTCTAGCATTGGGTCCAGATTCGATCATTATATCGATCTTATAATCCTCCATAGCAGAATATAAATACTCTTCTACAATTGGCGATAGTCTATGAATTTCATCGATAAACAGGACATCTCGATCGTCTAAATTGGTTAGCAAACCTGCCAGGTCTCCAGGTTTATCTAGTACCGGACCAGAAGTAACCTTAATCCCTGAATGAAGTTCATTAGCTAAAATATGTGCCAAGGTTGTTTTTCCTAACCCAGGTGGGCCATGAAATAAGGTATGATCTAGAGCTTCGTCACGAAGATTAGCTGCCTTAACGAAAACTTTTAAATTTTCTAAAGCCTGTGCCTGACCAGCAAAGTCATCGAAACTTTGTGGACGTAGTTTTCGTTCAACATCTCTATCTACTGAAGATAGGTTATCGGCAGTTGGGTCTAGATTCTCATTCATAATAACAAAGATACAAACATTCGCCCTATCCTAATACATCTAAAGGAATAGGAATACAAAAATTATAAAAGCCACTTTCGAATATTACGAAAGTGGCTTTATCATTTAGATTATTATATCGATTGACACTAATGATCTAATTCCTCTTCATTAGGTTGTAATGGTACGTTTTGTGGTATGAAGTCTTGACCTGGTATTACATAGTCGGTCTCGTCTATATTCATCTTACTATAGTCATATGGCCAACGGTAAACAGTTGGTAATGGCCCATACCAGTTACCGTGAATATGCTCTTGTGGTGCAGTCCACTCTAAAGTAGTTGCATTCCAAGGGTTTCTTGGTCCTTTCTTACCATAGAATATTGAATAGAAGAAGTTCCACAAGAAAATAAGCTGTGCTGCAGCCGCAATAATTGCAAATACAGTAATCATCACGTTCATATCAGCTAAGTCATCGAAATATGGGAACTCAGTATTACTATAATATCTTCTAGGTAATCCTGCTAATCCTACAAAGTGCATAGGGAAGAATATTCCGTATGAACACACTGCTGTAATCCAGAAGTGCCAGTATCCAAGCTTTTTATTCATCAACTTGCCTTCATACATAACAGGGAACCAGTGATATACTCCAGCTAATAAACCATATACTGCTGAAATACCCATTACCAAGTGAAAGTGTGCAATAACGAAATACGTATCGTGAACGTTAATGTCTAGTGCACTATCACCTAAAATAATACCTGTTAGACCTCCTGTTACGAAAGTTGATACAAATCCAATAGAGAATAACATAGCTGGATTCATCTGTAGATTACCTTTCCAAATAGTAGTAACCCAGTTAAAGGCTTTAACTGCTGATGGAATAGCAATCAATAGTGTTGTAAAAGTAAATACGGAACCTAAGAATGGATTCATTCCTGATACGAACATGTGGTGACCCCAAACTAAAGTAGATAGGAATGCAATAGCTAATAGGGAACCAATCATCGCTCGATAACCAAATATCGGTTTTCTAGAGTTTGCTGCTAATATTTCAGAAGCAATACCCATCGCAGGAAGAATTACAATATATACTTCCGGGTGACCTAAGAACCAGAATAAGTGTTCGAATAATACCGGTGAACCTCCTTGGTTATGTAATACTTCACCCGCAATATAAATGTCGGATAGGAAGAAGGAAGTCCCAAAGCTTCTATCCATAATAAGCATTAATCCAGCTGCAAATAGTACCGGGAACGCGATAATTCCAACTATAGCAGTAATTAGGAAGGACCATACCGTTAGAGGTAACCTTGTCATTGACATACCTCTAGTTCGCATGTTTAGTATAGTAACCACATAGTTTAGTGATCCTAATAATGATTGTGCAATAAATACTACTATTGCAACCAACCAAATAGTCATTCCAACTCCAGATCCAGGAATAGATTGAGGTAAAGCACTTAATGGTGGATAAACTGTCCATCCTGCAGCTGCAGGTCCAGTTTCCACAAATAAAGAGATTACCATTAATAAACTAGATACAACAAACAACCACGAGGACACCATGTTTATCTTACCAGATGCCATGTCTCGAGCACCGATTTGCAATGGAATTAAAAGGTTGCTAAATGTACCACTTAATCCAGCAGTTAGTACGAAGAAAACCATGATGGTACCGTGCATTGTAACGAGTGCCAAGTACATATTGGGATCCATAACTCCACCATCGGCCCATTTACCTAACAGAATTTCGTATATACCGAAAGCTTTATCTGGCCATGCGATTTGCATTCGGAAAAGCACCGACATCAGAATACCGATTATTCCCATAATCATTCCTGTCAGTAAAAACTGTTTGGATATCATTTTATGATCCGTACTAAATATATATTTAGATACGAAAGTTTCTTTATGATGACCGTTATCCTCATGTAAATCTACAGCCATATCTTCTGAATGTGTTGACATAATAATCTCTCTCTATTAACTATTACTTAGTGCTTAATTAAATATTTAATGACTCTTCTAATCTAGTCTGCTCTGCAGTCCAATCATTAAACTCGTCCTCTTCTACTACAACTATTTTCATTTGCATGTTGTAGTGATTGTTTCCACAAATCTTATTACATAATATCAAGTAGTCGAACTCATATGAATCAAGACCTTCATTACCTAGAGCCATTAGATCTAGACTTTTGTTTTCTCGAATTCTGTTGATATTATCCACTTTCTTTATCATCCTATCACTTTCGCGCATTTCTTGTGTAGTGATAGTTGGCGTGAATGCGAATTGTGTAACCATTCCAGGAACTACGTTCATCTGAGCTCTAAAGTGAGGCATATAAGCAGAGTGTAAAACATCCTGGGAACGCATTTTAATCAAAACTTTTTTATTGACTGGCAAGTATAATACGTCTGTAATGAAGTCATCCTTTGAATATGGATCAGAGGTATCTACACCAAGTTGGTTAACACCTTCAATCAAACGTACGTTTGCTTTACCAAGTTCATTATCCTCTCCAGCATATCTTGCTCTCCAACCAAATTGATAAGCATAAAGCTCAACGACCATAGGGTCGTCGTCTCTACTAACGTTCATTACATCTACCCATGTAAACAATCCATAAATAATTAAACCAGAAAGTACAATTACAGGGATGATGGTCCAGATAAACTCTAGTCTAGAGTTATCGAAATAGAACAAAGCCTTTTTCCCTTCTTCACCTCTATATTTAAAGGCAAAATAATGAAGTAAACCTTGCATTAAAATTCCGACTGTAAAAATTACGATCCAACTTGCTAAAAACAAATTATCTATTTCTACTCCATGTTCGGATGCTGCTTCTGGTAACAACGTAATGCCCCATCTATAGAAAGTGAAAATTACTAAGGCATAGATAAAAATAGCGAAGGCTATCATTAAATAACCATTATATTTATTATCCTTATCCGTAGCTATACCTGGATGCTCATCAGATTTTAATCCTTGTTTGGATAGTATAAATAGCTTATTCAATTGCCATAGAGACACACTGAAAAGCAAAATTACTAATACGACTAATAATGCGGTCATTGTTTTAAGTTTCTCTGTTTATTAATATTCAAACTGTTTGCTTTCTTCAAGTAATGGGTCGTTTTTAACTTGCAATGGTGCTTTAGCAAGTGCACTGAATATTACCCATACAAATAACCCAAAGAAGAAAAAGATAGCTCCGAATTCTGCTGCACCAAAACTCCATGATTTTCCAACTGTTCCTGGCATTACAAGTACATATACGTTTACGTACTGTCCTACAAGAACAATAATCGAGGTTAGAACTACCATCCAGTTTTTACGTTTATACTCCGTATTCATTAATAATAGCAATGGTACTAAGAAATTCACTGCTACCATACCGAAGAAAGGCAACTTATAATCATTGATACGTGCAACGAAATAAACTACTTCTTCTGGAATATTTGAATACCATATAAGCATAAATTGGGAAAACCAAAGGTAAGTCCAAAATATACTAAATGCAAAGATGTATTTAGCTAAGTCGTGAATATGGCTATCATTAACCATTTCGAGGTAGCCCTTGTTTTTTAGGAAGATGGTTAGTAATACGATTGCTATCATTCCTGTTACCATCATACCAGCAAATAGGTACCAACCATATAGCGTACTGAACCAGTGTGGTTCAAAGCTCATTAACCAATCCCATGACATCATCGACTCAGTAACGATATAGAATGCAAGGAATCCAGCAGCAATTTTAAAGTTTTTGCGGTACCAAGATATATCATTTGTTTCATCGAGTGCTAAAGAATACTTTCTAGAGAAGTAAGCATATAAGTTCCATCCTAATAAATAGAAAGCAGCTCTAATTAAGAAAAAAGGCTTATTTAAATAAGCTTTTTTTCCTGCTACAATAGCATCGTAATTACTACTCTCTGGATCAAATAAGTCAGCATTCATCCAGTGGAATAAATGGTTTACTTGTAAAGTGGATAGTACTAGTAATGCAAACATTACGATAGAACCTATCGGCATATAGGCATTAATAGCTTCCATTACACGAAACAACAATGGCGACCATCCTGCTTGCGCAACATATTGTATTGCATAGAAGGTAAGTGCTCCTAGCGATATCATAAAGAAATAAATGGCTGCCGTATAAATCGCAGACCAAGGTTTATTCTTTAATTGTGCGTGGGTATGATGTGCTTCATGCTCAATTTCTGATGCTGACATTGCGGTGTCGGATGCAGATATAGCCAATGAACTATCGACGCTGCCATAAGTAGCTTCGATGCCAGAGGTTACCTCCTCTAAAGATGGCGTGCTCATAAAGCCTGCAAGAATTCCGATTGCCCCCACAATCATAAAAATAGCTGCAAACAGTTTTAATTTACTTGGTATCGTATACATATCTTAAACTATTCTCTTCGTTCTTAATTTATATTACTCTTCGGATTCTTCCGAAATATTATCGTCTTCACTTTCGTTTGCCATGCTTAATTCAGCATCCATCTTATCCGCTTCAAACTGGGCCAAATCGTCAGCCATAGGCAACGGATCCTCCCCTTTTAAAGAGGCTTTAAGATTTTCAACATACATAACTATTTGCCAACGTTCTTGTTCGGAAGTTTGGGAAGCATAAGATCCCATCGCATTCATTCCGTACATAATTACGTGGTAAATAGATCCAGAGGTTAAAACTCTTCCTTGGTCATCAAAACTTGGTACTCCAAGAAACTTCTCTCTTTGAGGAAGAATTCCTTGTCCATCTCCTTTATCACCATGACATACTGCACAATTTACAGTATACATATGTTTTCCTGAAGCTAAGTTTGCTTCGGTTACAGGTAATGGATTTTTTAATTCTTGTCTAGCTCTAGCTAATCCATCTGGGGTATCCTCATATTCATATGGCATCCAGCCTCTTGGAATAGTTCCTTCGGCAGGCAGCATAGCTTGTTGTTGGTTTGGAAATATATTGTACTCACCATAAGTATCATAACTTTGAGAGCGGTACATTTCATCCATAAACTGATAGTTAGGCTTACTTGAATCAAAGCAAGAAACTAAGGTTGTGCTAGCAAGTACAACAGTTAATATAGTTATTAGCTTTTTCATAATTATTTATCTTCCTCCTTTTCTATTAGTTTTATCTCTACAGCTCCTGTGTTATACAGAAACTCAGAAAGCTTATTTACATCGTGATTAGCCACATCAACTTCCATTAAAAAATGGTCATCTGTTGTACGTGGATCTGGGTTTTCGGCTTTTCTAAATGGCCATAATTTACTTCTTAAATAGAAGGTAATAACCATTAAGTGCGCTGCGAAAAACACGGTAAGTTCAAAGATAATTGGAACAAAAGAAGGTAAGTTTTGTAAAAAACTAAAGCTTGGCTTTCCTCCAATATCTTGTGGCCAATCGTTAATCATCATATAATTAACCATTACCACAGCCACTGCAAATCCAAATACCCCATAGATAAACGAGGTTATTGCTAATCGCGTTGGCGGAATACCCATAGCGTCTTCTAGTCCATGAATATGGAATGGAATATATACTTCTTCTATACGATATCTATTAGCTCTTGTATCTTTTACGGCTTGTAAAAGGATATCGTCATCATTATAAATAGCGTGAATCACTTTAGATGCCATAGGATTTATTTATTTATATGTTTAGCTGCTTGCTGATGCCATCCGAATACATTTGCGGTACCAAATGGTAAATCTAGAATGCTATCTAACAAGTCATAATCTTCTTCTGTAAGCTTACTTAACTGCGCGAATGTATAGATGCCTATAGAATTCAGTTCTTCTGCTCGGCCGTCTTCCATATCTGTTAGTAAAGTAAGATTGTCTTTTGCTCCTTCATCGGCTGTACCTACAGACTCAAGCAACTTAGCGATTTTCTCATCTCTTGAAAGAGCTGGGAATACAGGTGCTGTTTGTCCTTCGGTTCTAGCTACTGGTCTAAAATGGTTTGCATTGTCACCATGTTCTAAACGAAGTGCCTTGTAGCCATCTCCAGATTCTTTGAGTATACTTTTAATTCCAGCTTGTGATATCACAGGGAAAGATCTAGCATATAACAAGAACAATACAAAGAAGAATCCGATGGTTCCGATAAAGATTCCTATATCTACAAATGTAGGTGACATTTGAGTCCAAGCAGATGGCATATAGTCTCTAGTCAATGACGTTGCAATAATAACGAAACGCTCAAACCACATTCCAATATTTACAACTATCGAAATAATAAACGAGAACATGATGCTTCTACGCAATCTCTTGAACCACATAAACTGTGGCGAGAATACGTTACAAATCATCATGGACCAATATGCCCACCAATAAGGTCCGGTAGCTCTGTTTAAGAAGGCGTACTGCTCATACTCAACACCAGAGTACCATGCGATAAACAACTCGGTGATATATGCTACTCCAACTATAGAACCCGTAATCATAATTACGATATTCATCAGCTCTATATGCTGTATAGTGATATAATCTTCGAAGTTGGAAACCTTACGCATTACTATAAGTAAGGTGTTTACCATTGCGAATCCAGAGAAAATTGCTCCTGCAACGAAATACGGCGGGAAAATAGTGGTATGCCATCCTGGTATTACAGAGGTAGCAAAGTCGAATGATACAATCGTATGTACGGAAAGTACTAATGGTGTAGCTAAACCTGCTAATACTAATTCCGCTTCTTCGAATCGCTGCCAATCCTTTACTTTTCCAGACCATCCGAAAGAAAGAATCCCATAAACACGTTTGGTAAATGGTGTAATTGCTCTATCTCGGAGCATTGCAAAGTCTGGTAATAATCCTGTCCACCAGAATACTAGGGATACGGATAAGTACGTTGAAATTGCAAATACGTCCCAAAGTAATGGTGAGTTAAAGTTCACCCATAAGGAACCAAATTGGTTTGGTATAGGCATTACCCAATATGCTAACCATGGTCTACCCATGTGCACGAGTGGGAATAATCCTGCCTGAATTACTGCGAATATCGTCATCGCTTCTGCCGAGCGGTTAATAGACATTCTCCATTTTTGACGGAATAACAATAGCACTGCAGAAATAAGGGTTCCTGCGTGACCAATTCCTACCCACCAAACAAAGTTAGTAATATCCCATGCCCAGTTAACTGTCCTGTTCAATCCCCAAGTACCAATTCCAGTACCTATGGTGTAAGCAATACACCCTAGACCCCATAAAAAGGCTATTAATGCAATTGAAAAAACAATCCACCAAGACTTGTTTGCTTTCCCTTCAACAGGACGAGCGACATCTACCGTTACATCATGGTACGTCTTATTTCCTAGTACTAAGGGTTTTCTAATAGGTGCTTCGTAATGCGATGCCATATCTATAAATACTATTTCTTACTTATTAAACTTCTTTCCTATTTCTTACTTTGGTATGATAGAATACGTTTGGCTTTGTACCAATGTGATCTAGCAAATGATAAACTCTATCATCTTCTTTCACCTTAGCCACCTTACTCTTCTCATCATTAATATCACCAAAGACCATTGCTCCTGTGTTACACGCTGCAGAACATGCTGTCTGGAATTCACCGTCTTTCACCGGTCGTCCTTCACGTTTTGCATCTAGGATCGTCTTTTGCGTCATTTGGATACATAACGAACACTTCTCCATAACACCTCTAGAGCGAACTACAACATCTGGATTTAACACCATACGACCTAAGTCGTTGTTCATGTTGTAATCAAATCTATCATTTTCAGCGTAATTAAACCAGTTGAAACGACGTACCTTATACGGACAGTTGTTTGCACAATATCTAGTACCTACACAACGGTTGTACGCCATATGGTTTTGACCTTGGCGACCGTGAGATGTAGCTGCAACTGGACAAACTGTCTCACAAGGTGCGTGGTTACAGTGCTGACACATAACTGGCTGGAATGCAACCTGCGGATTGGCAGAAGCAATCTCCAACTCAGTGTATTTTGCCATACCTGGTACAGTATCTTTCTTTTCGCGATCTCCAGCAAAGGTATCTTCACTCGAGTAATAGCGGTCAATACGCAACCAGTGCATATCACGGCTCTTACGAATTTCATCTTTACCTACAACTGGTACGTTGTTTTCTGCGTGACATGCTATTACACATGCACCACATCCAGTACACGCATTAAGATCTATAGATAAATTGAAATGGTGTCCGATACTTCTATCAAACTCCTCCCACAAGTCCGCATCTGGCGAGCTTACTGGAATCATTTGATGATCTAAAGAAACCTTGGTAGTCGGATTCCAAACCTCAGAATCCTGAGTATTAAATATCTCTAAAGTAGTTTCATTAATAATGTCTCTACCCATTAATGTATTATGCAACTGAATACATGCAAACTCATGTTCTCCAGAAACTTTCTCAATAGCAACGGATTGTACTGAGCTAAAGTTTTGATAGAAACCATAGGCGTTTACACCTGTTTGCATTTCTTCTTGTATAGCATGAGTGCTACCATAACCTAATGCCAAACCAATAGTTCCTGGTGCCTGACCTGGTTGGATAAGCACCGGCACTTTATCTAGCACAGTATCGCCTACCGTAAGCTGCACATAGTTTCCGTTTATTGCTCCATTGGCAACCACTCTATTGCGCATTCCCATATCTTTGGCATCCATAGCCGACATGGTCACATAGTTATCCCAAGAAGTTCGGGTTATAGGATCCGGTAATTCTTGTAACCAAGGGTTATTCGCTTGGCGACCATCACCTAATCCAGTTTTTGTATATAAGTGTAATTCAAAACCACCATCAGACACATTCATTGATGTTTTCCCTAATGGCACGTCTTTACGAATCACATTAGATTCTTTCTCTACATTCGATGCAATATAAACCCCATCATGAAGAGCATTATTCCAACTAGAACCATTAAGAACATTGTCTCTCCAATAGCTTCTAATATAATCATAGTAAGAATCGCTACCTCCAATCCACTTCAACAAGCTATCTTGGAATTGTCTTGTATCAAACAGATGTTTAATTGTAGGCTGCATTAAACTATAGTGCCCTTTCTTCACTTCTAAATCACCCCAAGACTCGAGGTAATGTGGTGTAGCAGCCACTAATTTTGCAGCTGAAGCTGTAGCATCCGGTTTCATTGAAAATGCTAAGCTAAGAGGCAACGCCTGATAAGCTTCGGCAAATTGCTCAGCATTAGGGAAAGAATACAATGGATCAACACCAACTGTAATTAACCCCTTAACTTTTCCTGAAACAACATCTTTAATCACTTGGGTCACTTCAGTAGAACTTCCCATGCGAGTAAACTTAGGACGCTCAGTATCTAGCGCCTTACTTGATGTCTTTACGTTATAATCTAAAGCTAATTGCTGCGCTTCAAAATCTGGCAAGCCTGTTACTAGAACCCCTTTGTTTCCAGCTGCATCAAGTTGCTTTTTAGCATTCTTAACTGCTTCGGCAACGTTTTCAGGCAAGCCTGAAGTGGAACCATTCCCAGTTAAGGCTTTAACCACTTGCTTTTGTTGCGCTGCATTTACTATTACACGCTTATCTGCATTCGCTCCAGTAAGTGTCATGTTCGCTTCGAAATGCACGTGACGCGACATTTTGCCATCCTTAGGAACACGTCCTTTTGCATATCCTGAATCAAATCCGCCACCTTGCCAGTCACCTAAGAAATCTGCATTAACAGAAACTATAACATCAGCTTGACTGAAGTCATAATCAGGAAGAGCACGGTAACCAAACTTATTTTGGAACGCATCTAGCGCTTCCGAAGAAGATACAGGATCATATACCACATGTCGAACATGCGGATATTTATTCTGGAACTCTTCAATTAATTTTGATGTTGTTGGACTTGCGAATGTTTGCGTAAGCAATACTACATCTTGACCTTCTAACTCATCTAACTTATCGGTCACTGCCTTATCTAGCTGCGACCAAGTTGTTGCCTCACCATCGATCATAGGACTCATAACCCTGTTACTATCATAAAGAGATAGAACTGAAGCCTGAACTCTTGCATTTACGCTAGTATTAGCCTTAGCTAAGGTGTTTCGCTCAATTTTAATTGGCCTTCCTTCTCTAGTTTTAACTAATACGTTTGCAAAATCATATCCATCTGCAATAGCTGTAGCATAATAGTTTGCCACACCCGGTGTAATCTCTTCTGGCTTTATAACATAAGGAACTGATTTAATAACCGGTCCCTCACAAGCAGCTAGTGATGCAGCCGCAGTTGTAAATCCAACAAATTTCAAGAAGTCTCGCCTAGAGGTAGAAGCATCCTCTAATGTATCTTTATCACCAAGAAACTCATCCGTAGGAATTTCCTCGGTAAACTCATTCTGTTGTAGTGATTCTATAATAGAACTATCTTCATTTAGCTCCTCAACACTTCTCCAGTATTTCTTGTTTGATGCCATATTATGATTAATATTAATCTTTTTATAATTTAATTACTAGCAACACTAATTAATAGTGACACTTACCACACTCCAATCCACCCATCTGAGCTACCGTCAGTCGCTCTACGCCATACTTCTTCGATAACTCTTCGTGAATCTTCTCGTAATACTCATTGCCTTCCATTGCAACGTTGGTTGTTCTATGACACTCTACACACCAGCCCATAGTAAGCGGTGAGTGTTGCGTTAATATCTCCATCTCTTCGACAGGGCCATGACATTGCTGACAATCTAACCCACCTGCAGTAACGTGCTGCGCGTGATTAAAATAAGCAAAGTCTGGTAAGTTGTGAACTCGAACCCACTTCACCGGCTTCTCCTCACCAGTATAAGCACGCTCATCCGGATCCCAACCTATAGCGTCGTAAAGTTTTTGAATTTCATTATCATAAAACTCTTTAGTATACCCTTTCGAAGGATCTACCTCACCATTGTATTCGTCTATATTCATATGACAATTCATACAAACATTCAATGATGGTATTCCAGAGGTTTTACTTGACCTAGCAGAACTATGACAAAGCTGACAATCTATCTGATTATCTCCTGCATGTATTTTATGTGAGAAATGAATTGGCTGCACTGGTTGATATCCTTGATCAACTCCAATCTGCATTAAGTAACCATACACAAAGTAATTACCAACTAAGAACAGTACAATTGCAAAAACAATCATCACAAACTGATTCTCAGCAAAAGCTTTCCAAATAGCTTTAGGCTCAAACTTATGTTCGTCTACTGGCACATCGCTTTGCTTTGCAAATCGAACTAATGTTTTGTTGACCGCATAAAGCATAACCACGAGCATCAGGAATATTATCGCTAGAACACCTAGGACAATATTTCGACTAACTCCAGAATCGCCAGTTGCTTGACCAGCTGCCAAACCTTCAGCTACTGGTGAGACAACCTCCTTCTTTGGCTGATCTACATAAGCTAAAATATTATCGATATCTTCGTCGGAAAGACCTGGAAACGGTGTCATAACCGCTTTATTCCACTCTTCGAATAATTGATTAGCCAAAGCATCACCACTACGGATTAACTCCTGGCTATTACGAATCCACTTATACAACCATTCTCTTTCGAATTTTTGGCCGGTACCACGTAAGGCAGGACCTACCCCCTTGCTATCGAGTCTATGACAAGCCGCACAATTGGACTTAAACAACGCTTCACCAGCAGCGATCGCTTCGGCGTTACCTGCATCTTCTTGCGCAACCTCTTCTTCTTGCGCTTGTATAGATTCATCTTGCTCTGCTAATGCTTGCATCGGTGCTATAAGCGCCATAAATACCATGAGAGCTAAAAAAGAAAAACGAGTGGAAAAACTACGGTAATCTATCTTTTTCATACTTGTGTTTAAATTTTTGTCAAAATCTATAGCAATTCTTTAACAAATATTACTACTGTCTTTTCGTTATAGAGAGCACATGCAGTATATTCCGCTATTATTTCCTGACAAAAGTAAGGTTTTATGTCCATTTAAAGAATTGAAATAAAGCGTTAAAGCTAATTTATATCAGTTCTAAATAACTTTTGAAAATTTATATTGCAAATATTTACGTACTTTTATGCTTATAAAATCGTTTTTATGACACGAACAACTAAAACTTTAGCAGCTGTAATCACCTCATTATTAATTGGGTCGACTAGCGCAATTGCACAATCGTCCCCAGAGGTAACCCAAGATAGTAGACTAGAAATTCTATTGGATTTAAAGGAAGAACTAGAAAGAGAAAACAGACTTTCTAGTGGATATACGGTTCAATTACACAATGGTGATTTAGAAAGAGCAAGAAAAAGAAAGAAAGAGTATGAAGAGCTTGAAGAAAACTGGCCTGCTCACATTCATTACGAGACTCCTAATTATAAGTTATGGGTAGGTAATTTTAATACTCGACTAGATGCCGATCGAGCTCTATTAAAATTAAAAGAAATTTTTCCATCTGCATTTGTTTTAAAACCAGATAGAAAATAGCTCGAAGTATAAGCGCATAAAAAAATCGGGGATTCGTTTAATTTTCACCTAAACGAATCCCCGATTTTTTATTATACTATTTAGCTATTTAAATTATAGCGTCTTTTTAACCGATACCTCTTTAAAGGCTTCAATAATATCACCTTCTCTTATATCGTTATAGTTCTTTATTTGAAGTCCACACTCATAACCTTTGCTTACTTCACGAACATCATCTTTAAATCTCTTTAAGGATGACAATTCACCAGTATATACTACTACTCCTTCTCGTATTAAACGAACATTAGAGTTACGGTAAACCTTACCGCTAGTTACCATACATCCAGCAACTGTACCAAGTCTTGAAATTTTGAAGGTTTCACGAACTTCAGCCGAACCAGTAACCTCTTCTCTAATTTCTGGTGACAATAGCCCTTCCATTGCATCTTTCACATCGCCTATAGCGTCGTAAATGATGGAATATGTTCTAATATCGATTTCTTCTGTATCAGCTATTTGTCTAGCATTACCCATAGGTCTAACGTTGAACCCGATAATTATAGCATCGGATGCCGTTGCTAATAACACATCGTTTTCAGTAATTGCACCAACTCCCTTATGAATAATATTTACTTGAATTTCTTCCGTTGATAAATTCTCAAATGAATCTGTTAATGCTTCTACTGAACCATCTACGTCCCCTTTAAGTATAATATTCAACTCTTGGAAATCTCCTAAGGCAATTCGTCTACCAATTTCATCTAGGGTAATATGACGCTGTGTTCTAACCGCTTGTTCACGCTGCAACTGCATACGTCTTGTAGCAATATCTCTAGCTTCACGTTCGTCTTCTACAACATTGAACTTATCACCCGCTTGTGGCGCTCCATCCAATCCTAAGACAGATACTGGTGTAGATGGACCAGCCTCTTCGATATGTTTACCTCTCTCATCGGTCATAGCTCGTACTTTACCACTATGCTGACCTGCCAATACATAATCGCCTACACGTAATGTACCAGACTGTACAAGAACGGTGGAAACATATCCTCTACCTCTGTCTAGGTATGCCTCTACTACTGTACCACTAGCTAAACGATCCGGATTAGCTTTTAACTCAAGCATTTCTGCTTCAAGCAATACTTTATCTAATAGCTCGTCTACACCCTGGCCTGTTTTAGCAGAGATATCATGGGACTGAATCGTACCACCCCAATCTTCTACTAACAAGTCCATGGCTGCTAGCTTTTGTTTTATTTTTTCAGGATCAGCCGTTGGCTTATCCACTTTGTTAATAGCGAAAACAATTGGAACTCCAGCTGCTTGTGAGTGACTAATCGCCTCTTTTGTAGTAGGCATCACATCATCATCTGCTGCAATTACGATAATCGCTAAGTCAGTAACTTGGGCACCACGTGCACGCATAGCCGTAAAAGCCTCGTGACCTGGTGTATCTAGGAAGGCTATTTTCTTTCCGTTTTTAAGTTCTACACCATACGCTCCGATGTGCTGTGTAATTCCTCCGGATTCGCCAGCAATAACATTTTCTTTACGGATAAAGTCTAATAAAGAGGTTTTACCATGATCTACGTGACCCATTACTGTAATAATAGGTGCTCTTGGTTTTAAATCTTCTGGCGAATCTTCTAACTTATCCTCTACTGTTTCTTTGATATCGGCAGTAACAAATTCCACGTTATAACCAAACTCATCAGCAACGATAGTAAGTGTTTCAGCGTCTAATCTTTGGTTCATGGTCACCATTAACCCTAGAGACATACATGCTGAAATAACATCGGTAACTGGAACATCCATCATGGTTGCCACTTCGCTTACGGTAACGAATTCTGTTACCTTTAGCTCCTTTGCTGAAGCTTCTAACTCAAGCTGTTCCTGCTCTCTTTGTCTTTGTACGTCACGTCTTTCTCGTCGTTGTCTTGCAGCACCGCGTCCTCTTCTTGATCTACCTTCTAGCTTAGCTAGGGTATCACGCACTTGCTTTTGTACTTCTTCTGCTGTAGGCTCTTCTCTAGGAGCTGCTTTTGCTCTACGCCTAGATGTAGCACCTCCACGTCTGCGTTGTCTTGTACCTGCCGAAGCTCTTCTTCCACCTGCGCTTGGTGCACCTGGCTTGGAAATACGTCGACGACGGCGTCCTCTCTGAGGTCCACTGTCGCTTTTCTTCTCGGTCTTTTTCTTTTCAGGGCGTTTAAACTGATCTAAGTCTATAGTTTTCCCTGTAAAGCTAAGTCCATCTAGCTTTTTATATTTTGTTTTTACACGCTGTACTGGTTGCCCAGTTTCGTCTACATCGCTAATAACCTTTGGCCCAGAAGTGCTTTCTTTCTTTTTCTTTGGCGCCTCTTTTTTCGCTGTTTCTTTCTTTTTAGAATCTTTTTCAGCAGCCACTTTTGGCTTTTCTTCTTTTTTCTTAGGCTCTTCTTTGGTCTTCGAAACTTTTTTCTTCGTTTCCTTCTTTTCCTCTACCTTTTCCTTTTTCACCTCAGCTTTTACAGCTTCTTCAGGTTTACTGGCTTTTGGTTTTTTGGATGGAGAAGGTGCATCGAGATTAATCTTCCCAACTGTTTTAGGACCTTCTATCTCTGCTCTGGCCTTCACTACTTTTACTTTCGCGGCTTCTTTTTTCTTACGCTGTGCTTCCAATTCCTTTTCACGAGCCCTACGCAAGGCCTCTTGCTCTTTGCGCTGCTCTTCACCAACCTCTTCCGACTCTACTCTCTTACTCTTGTCCGTTTGAAATGCGTCAGAGAGAACTTCATATTCCTCTTTCGATATTCTAGTAGTAGGACGCGCCTCCACCTCGTAACCTTTTGATTTAAGGTGTTCTACTGCTCTATCTAAAGAGATGTTGAATTCTCTTAAAACTCTATTAAGCCTCATTTTTTTACTTCCAGCCATATACTGCTTCTCCTGTTATTCTCTTTTTTATTTATTAAATAAGATATGCAAAAATAGTCAAAGTATTGGACTACTCTTCAAATTCTTCCTTTAATATACTAATTACTTCCATAATTGTCTCTTCTTCCAAATCGGTAAGCGAAACAAGTACTTCCATATCTTTCTCTAAAATACTCTTAGCGGTATCTAATCCAACTTGAACGAATTCTTGGATAATCCAATCTTCAATCTCGTCAGAAAACTCCGTCAACTCTACATCTTCCTCGGCTCCTTCTCGCAACACATCAATCTCATAGCCAGTAAGTTGACCGGCTAAACGGATATTATGCCCGCCTCTTCCGATTGCCTTGGATACTTCCTCTGGCTTTAGAAGAACTTCTGCATGCTTATTTTCCTCATCGATCGTTACATTAAGCACTTTTGCAGGGCTTAAAGCTCGAGTAATATATAGTTCGGTATTGTTTGTGTAATTGATTACGTCAATATTCTCATTGCCTAATTCGCGAACAATACCATGTATACGCGAACCTCTAACTCCAACACATGCGCCTACCGGATCTACTCGGTCGTCGTATGACTCTACAGCCACTTTCGCCTTTTCTCCTGGAATACGCACAACATTTTTTATGGTAATTAAACCATCAAAAACTTCTGGCACCTCCTGCTCGAACAGTCTTTCTAAAAATTTCGGGTGGGTCCTTGACATGATTACTGCTGGTTTATTACCTCTGAGTTCTACACTCTCAATAATACCACGCACGCTATCACCAGCTCTGAAAAAATCAGAAGGCAACTGTCGGTCTTTCGGCATAATCAACTCATTTCCATCATCATCTAATAAAATTACTACTCTACTACGAGCATGATGTACTTCTGCCGTTATAATTTCGTTTTCTAAATCTTTAAAATGCTTATAAAGATTTGTATTGTCGTGTTCTTGAATCTTAGCCACTAGGTTCTGACGCAATGCTAAAATAGCTCGTCTACCTAAATCAGATAACTTTACTTCTTCCGATACATCTTCGCCTACCTCAAAATCAGGTTCGATTTCGCGTGCTTCTGTAAGGGATATTTCCTGATTAGGATCTTCTACCAACCCATCTTCTACAACTATTCTATTTCTCCAAATTTCTAAATCTCCTTTATCTGGATTGATAATGATATCGAAATTGTCATCACTACCATATTTTCTTTTCAAAGCATTTCTAAAAACATCCTCTAGAATAGCCATAAGGGTTATCCTATCTATGGATTTATTATCTTTAAAATCTGAAAAAGAGTCGATTAACGCTATGTTCTCCATGCCTTGCATTAGTTAAATGTTATCACCGCTTTGGCTTCTTTAATATTACTATACTTTATTACCGCTTCTTTTTGTACGGTATGTTTTCCTTTACCTATTGGTTTAGGCTCACGAGCCTTCCACTTCAAAGTAATGCCCTCATCATCTACTGATTCTAATCTTGCCTCGATTTTTTGGCCGTCTACTGTTTGAACTTTTAATTTTCGACCAATATTCTTTGGGTATTGTCTCGGCATAGTTATAGGTGATGTAGCCCCAGCTGTTGTAACCTCAATAGAATAATCATACGTATCTCTATCTAGCTCACTCTCTACTGCACGACTCACCTCTACACAATCCTGCATACTCACTCCATTATCACCATCGAGCACAACAATAATCTGGTTTGCTGGACTAATGTTCAAATCTATCAAAAAAAGAGATGGCCGTTCCTCTAGAGCTTTATCTACCAACTCCTTTACTTTATCCTGCATCATCTTTTGAACGCTTATTTTAATTACTACAAAAAAAAAAGAGAGGGACTATAGCCGCCCCTCCTCCCTGATATATTTTTTAATAAAATAATCTGTATGCAAACATACTACTATTTTTCCAATCTAAAAACAAGCGATTGCTTAAATGCAATAATAACTGACATTTTAACGATAGTTTACCGATTTGACCCACTCATGAAATGAATTATTCCTTAAAAACATGGAAAGAATCACGAAAAAACTGCAAATCCAATAAACTAACAAAACAATCCATGATGAGGGTATGGACTAAGTTTAAGGGATTAAAATCACTATCTACTTAAACCCCTACATAGCCTCTTTTAGTATTCTTATAAAGACTATAACTATATAACGTTATAAGGAAATAGGGTTTTCGAAATATAATTAGCAACAATGCAGTTATTGGCGCATAAATTAACGCCGACAATATAGCCACCGCCCACACAAGAGCAAAGTTAAGCAATATGAGATCGACTCCTAAATATTGATTACATAGGAATGCAAACAAGGTTCAAATAAAAGCACCTGCTACAATACTGGACACAACCCCCCGTCGCTAACAGCAGCCAAAATTAATAAAGCTGCTAAGGGATTTAACAGAGCAAGCAGTAATAAACTTAGTATAGAAACCGTAGAAGCGGAAGAAGCAACTTCAATAAAGTGTTGCATTCTCATATAACTATCCCCATACAGCAAAGGATAAACAAATAGCATAAGCCCCGCCGTCAACGTTTCTAAATTAACACGGATGAAATTACTACTTACTCTATTGAAAGAATAGCCACCATACAAGTAGCTAGCTCTAGCTTAACATAACTATGTCTTAATCACTATTTTTCGCTTCCTCATTCAGCCTATTAATTTTTAAAGCAGCTTAAACCAGAGAATTAAATACAGGATGAAAAAAATGGAAACATTCACTTTTAATTTTAAGACTAAATTAATAAATGCAAACTTATCGATAGCCACTTCATAATAAACACTTACTATATTGCACAAAGAGATTTAAAAGAAAAGAATTTTCGTATTTTTATAAGCACTATATAGTCTACAGCAAAACATTTTAATAAGTATATGAGAAAGAGAATTTTAATCCCAACTGATTTCACATCACAAGCAAAAGCCGCACTAATGTCCGCTTTGAAAATGACCGAAAAATTAGACGCCGAGCTATTTGTATTACACTCTATAGACATTCATGATAGGTTTGTTTCGCGATCTAGTCCAGTTAGCACCGACTCAAGAGAGTCTATTTTAGTGGAGCGTGCAAAAGAATTAATGGAAGAGCATTTAGCTTCGGAAGGTTTAGATAGTTTATCTCCAACAACTATTGTAGGTACTAACTCCATTTTAGAAGATGTAATGGAAGCTTGCGAGAAATACGACATAGACTTTATTGTTATGGGATCTAGTGGTGTTAGTGGTTTAGAAAGCTTATTTATAGGTAGCAATACCGAACGCGTAGT
>DATGSX010000172.1:0-16104 GCA_035302145.1 Flavobacteriaceae bacterium
GATAGTTTGTATTATCAAACAGATACTATTCAATATACTTTGAACGGAAATACAGCTAGATTGGTCTATCGATTACATAGTGAACAAGTGCCAAATGATTATTTCTGCCAATCTATTCCACCAAGTTTCCCGAAAACTGAACAAGAATATGTATCGGATACTGGTATTGCTACCGTTTATGTACTAGTAAAAAACAGTAATGAAGAAGAAGGAAATCCACCCAACACCTATCCATACACCTTAACTACACAAGTAAGTGTAGTAGTAAATGATATTTCGCTATATAATCAGGAGGAAACTATTATTAGAGAAACCTTATCTTTAGGCACAATTAGCAGTGTGTTGAGCCGAACTATTACAGGACCTGATCAGGAATAACAGTCTACTTCTTAGGGTTTTGATAAATATATACTTCGGTAGCACCAGCGCCATACTTCCTATAATCGGCATCATAAAATGTAACCTCAGGATAGCGCCAGAACAGTGTTTCTAGCTCCATTCTCAACACTCCTTCACCTACTCCATGGATAAACACTAATCTAGGAATTCGATTAGCAATGGCGTGTTCCAATCTATGCTTAGCAGTATCGATTTGTAAGTTAAGCATGTCGAAATTACTCATACCTTTTGTAGAGGAAGTCAATTTATGTATATGCAAATCGATTTCCACAATGGCAGCTTCTTTTTCTCTTCGTTTAGACTTTACTTTTTGTCGCTGGGAACTTTGTTTTTCTTTCAGAACTTTTTTTAAATCTTGTCCTTTAAAAACTTTATCGTGAAAGGGTTTTACAATTACCAATTCAGACTTTTGAAACTGAAACGGAAGACCATCCACTAAAATCCAAACATGCTCTCCTTCTATTTTCTCTACTACCCCAGTTATATCTTCGTCTATAGCTGAGACGATATCGCCTTTTTTCATCTCAATGAGTATTTGGATTACTAAAAAATAAAAATCAGCTAAGAGCTCTAATTTCTTAGCTGATTTCTATAATAGGTAAGTGCCTACTTCTCGAATTCTTTTAATGTTTTTATTATGATATTCACACAATCATCCAACTGTGCTTGTGTCATTACCAATGGTGGTGCAAAACGAATTATATTACCATGTGTTGGTTTTGCTAACAATCCGTTATCACGAAGTTTTAAACAAATATTCCATGCAGTATCGCTATCTGGACTATCGTTTATAACAATCGCATTTAACAAACCTTTACCACGTATAAGCTTTACAATAGTACTAGATGCAATATATTCATTCATTGCTTCTCGGAATCGTTTACCTAAGACCTCAGCATTTTCAGCTAAATTCTCATCCAATACCACCTTCAAAGACTCTGTAGCAACTGCTGCTGCAATTGGATTCCCACCAAAAGTAGAGCCATGAGATCCCGGTGTAATCACTTCCATAATTGCATCGTCTGCCAAAGCAGCTGATACTGGGTAAACTCCACCACTCAAAGCCTTACCAAGCAGTAGTATATCAGGCTTTACATCTTCGTGGTCTACTGCTAATAGTTTCCCGGTTCGAGCTATTCCAGTTTGAATTTCATCGGCAATAAACAGCACATTATGTTTTTCACATAACTCCTTCGCCTTTTTTAAATATCCATCTTGAGGCACATATACACCTGCTTCTCCTTGAATAGGTTCGACTAAAAAGCCAGCAATATTCTTCCCATCTCTTTCCAGTACTTCCTCTAGAGCCTCTAAATCATCATAAGCCACTTTGTAGAATCCCTGGGTATATGGTCCATAAGAATCTTTTGCTACTTCATCACTTGAAAAAGAAATAATGGTAGTAGTTCTTCCATGAAAGTTATTCTCACATACTATTATAGAGGCTTGATTTTCAGGAACTCCTTTCTTTTCATAAGCCCAACGACGAGCGATTTTCAATCCAGTTTCTAC
Organism: Flavobacteriaceae bacterium; assembly: GCA_035302145.1. Lineage (GTDB taxonomy): Bacteria > Bacteroidota > Bacteroidia > Flavobacteriales > Flavobacteriaceae > JAJYTI01. The sequence continues at coordinate 1,912 of DATGSX010000172.1, forward strand.
TGCTTCAGCTCCTGAATTCATTGGCAAAAGCTTGTCGTAACCAAACAACTCGGTAGCATACTTTTCAAAAAGACCCAACTGGTCGTTATAAAATGCACGTGAGGTCAATGTAAGGTTTTTTGCCTGTTCTTTCAGTTTATTAATAATTCTAGGATGGCAATGACCTTGGTTTACTGCAGAGTATGCGGAGAGGAAGTCATAATATCTCTTTCCTTCTACATCCCACATATAGACTCCTTCTGCACGTTCCAAGACTACTGGAAGTGGCTCGTAGTTATCGGCACCGTATTTTTTCTCTAATTCTATATAGTCTGCACTAGTTCGTGTATTTGTTGCTTCTGCCATAAAATATTTATTTTTTCAACATCAAAAATCCTTCTCAAAAAAAGAATTATGATTATTCAATTAAACTTCTTTGGCATGCAAATTACTAATTTTCTAGGAGATATTAATCTTTAGTAATTATGGATAATAAAAACTTTTATTTCACACAGACCTCCTGATATGAAATTGGATATGAGATTTCTGTTCTTTCAGCTATTTCTAGTAGTGTTAAAGACTTCTTTTTTAAAAATTTGCAACAATGAAATCTGATTTAAAAAAGCTAAAATAAAATGACCCTTTAATAAAACTTAATTGCAGAAGTTTAAAATAGTGTGATAGTTTAATGTTCTAATAGTACTTAGTTTACCAGGAGAAATCATAACGGTCTTATAACATTATTTTCTTTTTTTAAACGTCAAATTATTCAACTGTAACCGATTTTGCTAAGTTCCGTGGTTGATCTACATTTCTTCCTAATTTAACAGCTATCCAATACGACAATAGCTGTAAAGGAATAGCAGCTAAAATTGGGGTAAACTCTTCTGCTGTATGAGGAATAAAGATAGCATCGTCTGCCAACTCCACAATCTGTTTATCCCCTTCGCTAACCACTGCTATAATTCGAGCGTTTCTTGATTTAGCCTCTTGTACATTAGAAACAACCTTATCATAACTTCCTCCTTTAGTTGCAATTACAATAACTGGCATATTCTCGTCTAGTAATGCAATAGGACCATGCTTCATCTCTGCTGCAGGATAGCCTTCTGCATGTATATAGGATATCTCTTTTAGTTTTAATGCTCCTTCTAAAGCCGACGGGTAATTGTAACCACGTCCTAGATAGATAGCGTTATGATTATCTTTGTACTTTTCAGCGATTCTCTCTATTTTACCCTCACAGTCATTTAATACTTTTTTCACTAAATCAGGAATTCGATCTAACTCTCTAGTTAAAAGATTATACCTCTCAGCACTTAATTCACCTTTCTTTTTTCCTAGTTTTAAAGCAATAAGGGCTAGAATAGTTAACTGAGCAGTAAATGCCTTTGTTGAGGCAACTCCAATTTCGGGACCAGCATGTATATATGAGCCTGCATCGGTAATTCGTGCAATAGAGGAGCCAACCACGTTATTAATTCCATAAATAAACGCTCCTTTCTCTTTTGCTAATTTTAAAGCAGCTAAAGTGTCGGCTGTTTCACCCGATTGAGAAATGGCGATTACAATATCATTTTCATCTACAATTGGATTGCGATATCGAAACTCCGAGGCGTACTCTACCTCAACAGGAATACGGGCAAAATCTTCCAACATATACTCCGCAACAAGCCCGGCATGATAAGAGGTACCACAAGCTACAATAATAATGCGCTTTGCTTTTTGAAAACGATTTAAGTTATCCCATATACCTGCCATTTTAATTATGCCCTCGTCAACTAAAAGACGGCCTCGCATAGCATCCCTTATAGATCTTGGTTGTTCATAGATTTCCTTTAGCATAAAGTGTTCATAACCACCTTTTTCAATTGCCTCCATATTCATTTTCAACTCTTGAATATCTAAAGAAACCGGTTCATTTGTTTTAATTGTGTGTATAGCAATGTCTCGATCCGTTCGGATGGAAGCCATATCGCCATCTTCTAAATAAATAGCATCTTTAGTGAACTCAATAAATGGCGAAGCATCGGAGGCAATAAAGTAATCATTTTCGCCTATCCCAATCGCCAATGGACTACCCATACGGGCAACCACAATACCATTGACATCTTGATTATCTAATACCGCAATAGCATATGCACCTACTACTTCATTTAAAGCGGATCGAACGGCATCATTTAAATCCAAGCTTTGCTCTTCTTGGAACATTTGAATAAAGTTCACAAGTACTTCAGTATCCGTATCACTTTTAAAAGTATAGCCCTTTTCTACCAATATTTTTTTAATGGCTTCGTAGTTTTCAATAATCCCATTATGCACAAGAGCAATACGCCCATTATTTGATAAATGAGGATGAGAGTTGACATCGTTCGGAACGCCATGGGTTGCCCAACGTGTGTGCCCTATCCCGACTGTTGGAGTCTGATCAATTGACTTGGACTCATTCTCTAATTCCGATACTTTTCCTTTCTTTTTTACTAACTCAAATCCTTTACTTGTCGCTAATACGATTCCAGCACTGTCGTAGCCTCGATACTCTAGTCTTTTTAAACCGTTTATAATTATGGGATAGGCCTTTCTGTGGCCTATGTAACCAACTATTCCACACATTATTTTAATTTTATGGTGGAAAGGTAATACTATATTTCCTCTGATTTGTTATTTTTTTATCTTTTTTCACACAATAAACCTATAAAATTAAATAAACCTAAATATAAACGGGCCATAACCATATTTAATCCACTTTATTAAAAAACATTCAACACTTAATTTATTACCGCCCATACCTCCATTTATTCAACACCTATTTCAACTAATCAAATAAACCATCAAAATAAAAGAGAGTTGCCCCTACAACTATTACCAAAGAGTTATTTTTAAAATTCGTGGTTATATAGATAGTAAAAAACATTACTTTTGCGGTTATGGCAAAGCGAAGACGTAATAAACATAAAGAATTTGAGCAACTAGAAGTAATAGATGCTGGCGCAAAAGGCAAAGCAGTTGCTAAAGCTCCTGATGGACGTATTGTATTTATAGACAATGCGGTACCAGGCGATGTGGTAAATGTACAAACCTATAGAAGACGAAAAGGTTTTTATCATGCTAGGGTAACTGATATCATTAGTTATTCCGACAAGCGTGTTACACCAGAGTGTGAACATTTTGGCACCTGTGGTGGTTGTAAATGGCAAAATATGAATTATGAAAGTCAGCTATTTTACAAAGAAAAAGAAGTGTTAAACAACCTTGTTCGGATTGGAAAAGTAGAACTGCCAGAAGAAGTGCTTCCTATTGTAGGCTCGGAGGAGCAATACTTCTATCGCAACAAAATGGAGTTTTCTTTTAGCAATAATAAATGGTTGACAAGAGAGCAGATTGATAGTGGTGAGGAGATTGACAATAAAAATGCCTTAGGATTTAATATTCCAGGAATGTGGGATAAAATTCTGGACTTAAATAAGTGTCACTTACAAGGAGGCCCAAGCAACGCTATACGTGATTTTGTGAAAGCCAAATCCCAAGAGTTAGACATGCCTTTTTTTGATGTAAGAAAAAAAGAAGGGCTTCTCAGAAGTTTAATGATTAGAACTTCTAGTACAGCAGATGTAATGGTGCTCATACAATTTCACTATGAGGATGATAGTAATGAAAAGCTATTAAGTGCCATTCAAAAGGAGTTCCCAAGTATCACCTCGTTGTTATATGTGATTAACGATAAAGCAAACGATACCATATACGATTTAGACGTGCATTGCTATCACGGGAATGAATTTATTATGGAAGAGATGGAAGGCTTAGAGTTTAAAGTAACTGCCAAATCTTTTTACCAAACGAACTCAGCCCAAGCCTACGTTTTATATAAGATAATACGAGATATCGCTGCATTAAATGGTGATGAAGTAGTCTATGACTTATATACCGGGACAGGAACCATTGCGCAGTTTGTTGCAAAAGATGCTAAAGAAGTGATTGGTGTTGAAGCAGTGCCCGATGCAATCCTGGCAGCTAAAGAGAACGCAGAACGAAATAATATAGACAACACCACTTTCCTTGTTGGGGATATGCGCAAAGTATTCGACGATAATTTTGCAAGCACCTATGGTAATCCAGATTTAATCATTACCGATCCACCACGTGAGGGAATGCATCCAGATGTAGTAAAGCAACTAGCTAAAATTGGTGCTCCACGTATTGTTTATGTTAGTTGTAACTCTGCTACACAAGCAAGAGACATAGAAATGCTTAAAGAACACTATAAAGTAACCAAAGTACAACCAGTCGACATGTTCCCACAAACGCATCATGTAGAAAACGTTGTGCTTTTAGAGAAGTTGTCGTAATTTAGCTAGCATGTATAAGGTATTAAAATCTTTTGTAGTACTTCTTTTTGTAGCAACCATCTATGCTGCATGCACAGCAGATGATATCTGCTCAGAAGAAACGCAGACTACTCCAAAAATGGTAATTAGCTTTGCTGATCATATGATTTCTGGGGTAGCAAAACCTCTAAACCATCTTAAAATAAGGAATATAGAGTACGACACCATTGTCTGGGATGCACCTGCTGACACGATTAGTATTCCGTTGTCTACCGAAATGAATAGAAGCACTTATGCGTTTACAATTGTAAAAGAAGAAATTCCTTACACCAATATTTACCAATTCGATTATAACCGAGAAGAAATATATGTTAGTAGAGCCTGTGGTTACAAAATGCGTTATACCAATTTGATGGCCGAAGATATTTCTAATACTGATAGTATTCCCACTTGGGCAAAATTTATAACCATATTAAATCCAATTGTAGAAGATGAGAAAAGCGCTCATATTACTATTTTGCATTAGTTTATTTGGGTATACAAATCTATGGGCTCAAGAGGAAGATATAGCTATTGACACCGATACTATACAGATAAAAAAGCCTTATGGACTTCGTGTTGGAACCGACATAGGTAAGCTAGCAAGAACTGCAATAAGTGATGATTATCACGGGTTTTCTCTCTTAGGCGATATCCGAATTAGCAATAAATTCTATATAGCAGCTGAGTTTGGTAATGAAAAAAAGAAATGGGATAAAGATTACTTGCACGCTGATATAGAAGGTAGTTATTTCAAAGCTGGAATAGACTATAACGCTTATAACAATTGGCTAGATATGAATAATGCCATTTATGTAGGCTTTAGATACGGTTACTCTAGCTTTAAAGAAACCCTTCTTTCCTATCGTGTGTACAACACCGATAAAATTTTGCCTACTGAAATTAGAGAGGTTAATGAGACTTTTGATAATTTGAACTTGCACTGGATAGAGTTCCAATTTGGAGTAAAAGCAGAACTCTTTAAAAACTTATTTTTAGGCTTGCATGTAGAAGTAAAAGCCTCAATTAGTGAAACACAGCCAGATAACTTTGGTATTCTCTATGCACCAGGATTTAATCGAACCTACGATAACAGCAGTTTTGGAGTAGGATATGGTTACTCGTTAACTTATCTTATCCCTATCTTTAAAAAATAAGTTGATCCTATAATTCAAACCAATTTTACACAGTTCAAAGAATGGATATGATTGAAATTTTTAATAATGAAATATTCTTAACCTTAATTTTCTTTGTACTTGTTTTTATTTCACGAGCAATTATTTTTAAAACCATTAATAAAGCAGCTATCAAATGGAAGCGAGTGCATACTAGAACCACCCTTATAAAGAAGTTTATAAACTTCTTTATGGTGTTTATAATAATCCTTTTTCTTCCGTTGATTTGGGGGTTTCAACCAAAGGATGTGACAGTATTCTTATCCTCTATTTTTGCAGTAATAGGTATAGCTTTTTTTGCACAGTGGTCTATCCTAAGCAATATAACCAGTGGAATAATCATGTTTTTCACCTTTCCTTATAAATTAGGAGACTTTATAAAAATCCATGAGGGAGAAGACTCTATTTACGGCTATATAGAAGACATACGAACATTTCAAGTAATTATTAGAGGCCTAGACAATAAAGTTACCACCTTTCCAAATAGCATGATGTTGCAAAAAGGTGTTTCTATATTAAATGAAGAAAATATAGAAGAGTTGAAAGAAAGATTGGCGAAAGAAGAAGAGGATAAATCCAAACCAGATTCATATCTCTAAGAGCGCCAAGATTCCAACGACCTCATATTAAGTCTAATATAATCTTCATTACCAGCTTCTTTAGCCAACTCCAAGGACTTTTCTGCTGCCTTTATCGCTTCTTTTCTATTCCCCAACTTAGCGTAAATTAAAGCTTGTTGACGATAAACAAAATACTCTGTATCCTTACCCATCATCTCTATCGCGGTATTTATCCATTCTTTAGCTTGATTCATATCTTTATCAGCCTCTAGATAATATACTGCAGCAGCATAATACTCATTAGCTTTAGGTCCACCTAATGTTTCGTCTATAGAAGCAGTTACAATAGCATCGGTATCAAAATACAATGGAATGGTTACATAAGTTTTCTCCCAAATAATTTGAAGGTTCGCACTATCGTGCATAACACTATCAAACCCAATAGTAAAGGTTTCGAAATTTAACGGTAAGGTCATTACTTCACCTTTCAATCTTACCGCCACTAAATCCTCATTCCACTCTTCTGGCAATCCCCAATTACTTGCGTCTTTATAAAAGATAATTTCCCATTCAAATGGATTTGGAATGGTGTAAAGAGCGTAGGTGCCTGGTGCAAGTGTTTCATCCCCAACGGTTATTGGATTATCGAAGCTAATTTTTGTATTCCAGTTAGCACCAGTTCGCCAAAGTTTATTGTAAGGCACCAAATCACCAAAAACAACTCGATTCTTCACTGACGGCCTTGCATACTCAATAGTTACTTCTGTAACCCCAACTGTTTGAGTTGTTTTTTGTGCTGGACTAGCCTCTGGAGTTCGAATTTGTGCATGGGAGAAAGTAAAAACAAATATAGACAGAATTAGGAGGAAGCTTGCTCTTTTCATAAATGAGATATTGCGTGAATTTAATAGTTTATTAATCGGCTTAAAGCTACATAATTCGAAGTGATATAATAGTTAAAAAGCACCTTAATTCACAGACTAAAACTTGATCAAAAACCAATCAATTTCCGATTAACAAAAGAATGCTTTAATTCGAATATAAAGTAAAGTTAAACACACTATTTCGCTTTTGCATAAAGACTTCAAGCACTACATTAGCACTTAAACTAATAAACGATATGAGAGCAATTTTAAAGAATAGTATTACCTCTAGACAGAAAAAGATAAAGGCAGTTGCATTGCAAAGGTTGCTTACTATAAATAAACGCCTCTATCACTCTACAGATCTTAATAACAGAGACTACGTAATCAACATTTATCATGAAAATGTAAAGTAAAATAACTATAAAAAGTAAACTTCACATATTTACACCAACTCTACATGATATATGGTGTTTTTTTAATTATATTTATCGTTATTATAATATATTAGCTTACACTTAAATTTTATAAGCGTACATCATTTTAACCAGCCATTTCCCCAAGATGAGAAAAAAGACATTATTTATTTGCTGTTTCCTTTTAATAAGCTTTAGTGGTATTAGCCAAGAGAACAATAGTCAAACTGTAGACGATCAGATTTCAGAGTTGATTGAAAAATCTAACACATATCAGTCGTACAAAGTAATAGAGCTAAACAAACTTCGAGTACTCCAACGAAATATTCGAGATTCCATTAGCGTTTTAAAAACTTCTATAGCTACTTCAGAAAGTGTAATTCTAGAGCAAAACAATAAAATTGATAGCATTACAAATCAAATAGAGGATTTAAACCTTGATTTGGCTAAAACACAAGACAAAGTAGAAAATATTAGTCTACTAGGTATTCCCACAAACAAATCTACCTATAATACTATAATGTGGAGTATTGTCATTGTCTTACTACTTATCTCAAGTATTTTATTTTTTAGATTTAAAAAGAGCCATGGCGATACTAAAGATGCTAGAGAAAAACTAGAGGAAACAGAAGTTGAACTAGAAAATTTAAGAAAGCGTTCTTTGGAGCGTGAACAAAAAGTACGTCGTCAATTACAAGACGAAATCAACAAGAATAAATTACGAAGGGAATAAATTCCAGATAATAGTTAGCTTATATTTATAACTAATTATATTCACAAATATTGTAGACCATCTTTTGTATGTCTTTTTTCAAATTGTAAATATACATACACAAGATGGTTTCATTTTAATAATGAATAGTGATTATTAAAAGCCGAGCAGTTATATTACGTGTCAAAATTCCTCTTGACTCTAGATTCAAATAATATTGTTTTAAAAGCAAACTACGACAATTACTCATCATCCTGGCGCCACTGTCGTAGCTTATCAAGCTCTCTTTGCTTTTTCAATTCTTTTTCTGGTATTACTTTTAAAAATGATGGATGTTGTTCGATCGCATATTCTATTTTCTCTACAATATCGTCTATAGAATCATTTTCGTAGTCAATTTCTAAAGGCTCTTTAATTTCCATAGACTGCAGAATACCACGTTTTTTTATACGCACGCCTTTTTTATCGAATGAGCGTCTAAAACCATCTATTACAATAGGCACGACAACAGGTTTATTTCGTTTAATAATGTAGGCAGTTCCTCTACGAATTGGACGCCATGGTTTGGTTGTTCCTTGAGGAAAGGTTATTACCCACCCATCTTCTAAAGCCTTGTTGATATTGCTAATATCACTCATTTTAACCTGTCGCTTAATATCCTCCCCTTTAGCACGCCAGGTACGTTCAATACTTACCGATCCAGCATAGGCTAGAATTTTAGGTAAAAGTCCATCCTGCATAGTCTCTTTTGCTGCAACAAAGTATATATTAAGTTTTGGACGCCATAAGTACCCTATGTTTTTGATATTATCGTCACGTCCATGTAAGCTGGCATTAAACACATGAAACATGGCAACTACATCGGCAAAGTAAGTTTGGTGGTTGGATACAAACAAAACATTTTTATCGGGTAGGTTTCGAATTACATCACTACCGATTACCTCCAGTTTGTTAAACCCCTTAAATCGTCTATGAGTAGCAGCACCCATAATACGTATAAGCCAAAGTTTTAAAAATAATATATGTCCAAATGGATTTTTCTTGAAAATTCCCATAAACTCTTTTTAGTTCTTTTTATCTTGAAGAAGGCTGCAAATATACATAATTATGCTATTTGCTGAACTTGTTTTACCAAATCACGTACTTCATGTAAAATCATGGCTGTAGCTCCCCAAACAATATGTTCGCCAAACTTAAATGCTGGCACTTCTATTTCTGTGTTATATGCTGACTTAAGTTTTGTATTTATAAGATGTGAATCGTCCAATAATTGAGCAATAGGTACTTGAACCAATTCTGCCACTTCTGATTTTTGTTTATAAAATTCTGGATGTTGATGACATACAGCTAAAAATGGTTGCACATAAAAATTACTGGGTGGAATATATATATCAGTAAGTCTTTTAATGACTTTATATTTCTTCTCCTCCACCCCTATCTCTTCTTGAAGTTCCCTTTTAGCAGTATCTAATAAATCTTTGTCAATCTCCTCTTTCTCACCCCCAGGCAGAGCTATTTGCCCTGAATGTACAGAACCATCTATTGTACGGCGAATTAAAGCCACATTAAGACTATCATAACCATAAAACAAAACCATAACTCCCGCCTTTCTAGCGGTATTATTTTGCTTTGATTGAATTTTTTGCTCTACCAATCGAGATGCTGGCGCCATCTTTAGCTGACTACTTTCGCCAGGTAAACTCATATTTTGTATGTTTGTGCAAAGATTTTTAAACTCTTCGAATGTCATTACAAAAACTAATTTTCGTTCTATTTATAGGCATCACATGCCTTTTATATTCTTGTCAAGATACAAAAAAGGAAGCTATATCTAAACCTTCTAGCGCAACAGATTCTATAGAAACAATAAAAGACAGCGTCGTCACAGAAGATTTGAATAAAGTAGAGGAAGAAAAAAAAGAGGAAGATAAAACCCCAGATTGGGAGTTATTAACCACGGAAACTGCTCCAAAATTTTTTGAAGATTATGGAAATGAAAATCCAGAAACGAAAGTAAAAATAGAGACAAATCTTGGAGATATAGTAATTCAATTATATGAGGACACACCTTTGCATCGCGCAAATTTTATATTTCTAGTTAAAAATGGATACTTTGACTTAACTACTTTTCATCGTGTAGTAAAAGACTTTATAATTCAAGCTGGCGGAAATGATGGTAAAGAAGTTGGAGTAGCTCGTAACGAAATTGGGCGTCATTATTTACTACCTGCCGAGATAAATCCTTCTAGAGTCCACAAGTTAGGAACTGTTTCTGGTGCGAAACAATATCGAGATAATCCTGGACATCAAACCGCACCATATGAGTTTTTTATTTTTGTTGGTGAGCCTGTTTCAGGAAGACATTTAAACGATAGTTACACTATTTTTGGTAAAGTGATAGAAGGATTGGATACGGCTATAAAAATATCGGAATTAGAGACCGATGCCGGTGAGTGGCCTATACAATTGATTTATATAAAAGCGAGTGTTTTAGATTAATCCGTTTGATTCCGATAGATATTAGGTAGCGATAAATCGAAAAACACACTCAACAAGCGAATAACAACTACGGTACTAGCGACATATAAAGTCAACTGATCATCAGGAACACTTAAATATTGGAGCGCAAAATAAACCATCCCTCCTAGAATACAAGCGGTAGCATAGATTTCTTTTTTAAATATTATCGGAATCTCATTAGACAAAATATCTCGGATTACCCCACCAAAACATGCTGACATGGTTCCAAGCGTAATGCAGATAATAGCCACGTGTTCATTGGCCAAACCTTTCTCAATTCCCACTACAGTAAAAACCCCCATACCAATACTATCTAAAACCGCCAAAGACCAAGTGTTCCTAGCTACCTGTTTATGAAAAATCATAGTGAATATTGTAGCTGCTATAGTGACATACAAATAATTTAAATCTACCATCCAAGCAATATCTACCGCCAACAACAAGTCTCTTAATGTTCCTCCACCTACTGCCGTTACAAAGGCAATTATAAAGATTCCAAAAAAATCCATCCGTTTATGCATGGCAGCCAATACTCCAGAAGCAGCAAATGCACCAGTTCCTAATAAATCAAAATAATAAAACATTCTATATAGGCTAATTACTAACTAAAGATAGATTTTTTATATCCATTTATACCCTCAAATTACTTGACTAAACTTGATTCAATTAATTATCCTCGCATGAAAAACATTGAGGAACATCCCTATTTCAAAAAAGATAATTATTTATTTAATAGGCTGTATCACTACCAATTATTGAACTTCTGTAAATATCATTTCAAGTTCTATTCAAAGCATCATAAAATAGCATTCCATAACAACACAAAACACCACTTTCTTTTGAATGGCGCAAAGATACTTTATTATTTTGGGAGCACACAATTCTACTAGGTTACATATTTTAACCTATTACTAAAATAATAATGTGTGGTTATGGTGTAATTCTATGCAAATTAATTTTATAGTGACCAATACTGACCAAAGCAATAACTATAGGTCAATGGATTTAGAAGTCTAGCAATAAAGTTGTGTCGCAAACATATTTTCTAGTACTTTGCAAGTCAATTTTTATAAATAGATGGAAAAAATTAATTTTAAAGCTAACCTTAGTTTAACTGAAATTATTAGATCCTGCTTTCAGTTTGTTAAATTGGAAGGAAAGACCTTGTTCGGGTATTATTTGCGATTTGTTTTACCTCTTTTTATACCAGTTGCTTATTTGACCTACCAATCGGATTTATACTTAATAAACGAAGTGTTAAGCACCGAAACTTCGCAACTAGAGGAAGTATTTTTAACACTAGAGTGGGAAAACCTTTGGTTTGCAGTAATCAGCCAAGCTTTGGTTTGGATTGTTTTTCTAACAATCACCTTAATCTATCTAAAAAGCTATTGCAATAATAATAGTAAAGACTTGTCTAATAAAGCTATGTGGAATGAATTACTATATGAGTTCCCAAAAGTATTTATCGTACAATTTCTTTACATTAGCATTATATTCTTTGGGCTTGCTTCTTTTATTATTCCTGGAATCTATTTTGGTGTATCGTTAGCTTTAACTGCCACTATTGTAGTTTTTGAAAATTCCAAGATATTCCAAGGGATAAGGAAAAGCTTTATGCTGACCGGTACCAAGTGGTTCATGAGTTTGGGCTACTTATTGACTTTTTACATAGTTTATGTTCTTGCTAGAATTGTACTGCAACTTCCTATTTCTATTATTGGTTCTAGTATGTATGGACCTGACGAGATGACTAAATTGAGCTTTACAGTAATTTCTACATTGAATGCTATTGTAAATATGTTGACAAGTATATTTCCTATTATAGGCAGTGTCTTTTTATATTATACTTTACAGCAACATCAAAAGCATTTAAACGAGGATAAATAACATCGTTATATTTAATTGCCTTTCCGCTTTAAGACTTATATAGTATCTTTAGGGCAAGAAAGAAATACAATTGTTTAATTCAGCTTTGTTTTAACAGGATACAAAACAAAGCCCTACCTATTAAACCAAATTATTTATGACTATTACCCAATTAGAATATGTGTTGGCTGTTGCAGAACATAAAAACTTTACAAGGGCAGCAGAATCATGTTTTGTTACTCAACCAACATTGAGTATGCAAGTTCAAAAACTTGAACAAGAACTCGACACATTGATTTTTGATAGAAGTAAAAAACCTTTGAGTTTAACCGATATTGGTGTAAAAATAGTCGAGCAAGCCAAAAACATTGTGAACGAAGCCAAGCGAATGCAAGATATTGTGGATTTGGGGAAGGGGTATATAGGCGGAGATTTCAATCTAGGAATTATCCCTACCATTATGCCAACATTGTTACCAATGTTTTTGCAAAGTTTTATAAAGAGATATCCACAAGTAAATCTTAAGATTCACGAATTAAATACCCAAAAAATTATTCAGCAAATAAAAGACGGATCTTTAGATGCTGGAATTGCTGCAACACCATTAGATGAGGACGGCATAAAAGAAAGAGTTTTGTATTTCGAGCCATTTGTAGGATATATCCCTGCTCATTTTCCACTACATAAAAAAGGGAAAATCCATTCAGAAGATTTGGACATCTCACAAATTTTATTGCTTGAGGATGGTCATTGCTTTAGCGATGGCGTATTAAACCTATGCTCTGCATCTAGAAAGATGAACGCCTCCAACTTTCAATTACAAAGTGGAAGCTTCGAAACCTTAGTTAAGCTTGCAGACGAAGGAATGGGTATTACTCTCCTCCCCTATTTACATACTTTAAATCTTCCAAATAAAGAGAACCTTCGCTATTTCGAAGAGCCATCACCTGCAAGAGAGGTAAGTCTTATCTACAGCGAAAACAAATTAAAACAGCAAATTACCGATGCGCTCCATAAAGTAATTATGGGAATAGTAAGAGCCTCTATTGCTTTTTCAGATGTGCAAATAGTGAGTCCTATACTTAAGAAGTAATCTGATAAATACTACCATTTAATTTAGGTATCCAATAATACCATACAGTGGTTTAACTCAGGCTTTTCCGAAATAAGTGATTCTAGCCAGTCTTTAAGCTCTTCAATTTCATGTGGTAACAATTGGTTTAAAGCCTTTTCTAGCTCTCTGTAAAATAAATTCACATCAAAACTAACTTTCAACAATACAGACTTAGTGTATTGATACATTGGTCTAACAATCATTTTACTACATTTAAAATATTTATAATAGTAGTTTTCTTATCATATATATATTTTTGGGCTAAAACAATATTAACAATAAATAAACAATACTCCAAACAAATTAGTTGAAATTAATTTAAACTAAATCTATATTTAAGACAAATATTTACCACAAATATTACGGTTTGCATAACCTACTCATCTCAAACTATAACAAAACACAAACCAGTCTTATTATAAACGTATCTCATAAAGTAATATTATAAGTTTATCTTTTTCATTACATATCTCATTGTAATCCCTAAAGTCGCAACAGCATAAATAAAACCTCTGCAATCCTTGTAAAACAAAGGACTGAGAGGTTTTTAGGTTTCACCTAAATGGTGTATATTTAGATTTACTACAAAAAAATATATACCATGGATAAAATTAGACATTC
>DATGSX010000173.1:0-2250 GCA_035302145.1 Flavobacteriaceae bacterium
GCATGGAAAGCAGGCTTGGCAATACTAGATATCTACGAAAGTGATTTTGAAGTGGCTTATAAAGACGATGCCTCACCAATTACTGAAGCCGACCAGCGAGCCGACAAGGCCATTAGAAGTGTGCTTAAAGCTGATAGAGCACCGATAATAAGCGAAGAAATAAAACAAGTGGCTTATCAAGAACGTAAACATTGGAATGCCTATTGGTTGGTGGATCCGCTAGACGGTACCAAAGAGTTTATAGAAAAGAATGATGAGTTTACTGTAAATATAGCATATGTAGAAAACGGTGAACCAAGGTTTGGTATTCTTTATGTCCCAGCAGCTAAAACAATGTATCTGGCAGATGTCGATAAAAAGCTCGTATATCAATTTCCTATCGTCAACGATATAAAAGAAAGCGATTTTGAGCAATTAATCAATTTTGTTGATATAATAGAAAATCCAAAGAATACAGAGTTAAAAACAATAGCTGTAAGTCGATCGCATTTAGACCCTAAAACACAAGCAAGTGTCGACACATTGACCGCCAATGGGACCATAAAGAAAATGAGATTAGGAAGTGCATTAAAGTATGCAAAGCTAGTTACTGGCGAGGTGCAACTGTATTTTAGATTTTCGCCAACCATGGAATGGGACAATGCTGCAGGGCATGCAATTTGCTTAGCATCGGGTTTGAAAATGTACAGTTTGCCAGATAAAGAAAGTATAAAATATAACAGTGAAGATTTATATAGTCCGTATTTTGTAGCTGGAACAAAGAATGCGGTAAATCAACTATTCGAAGCCTTGTAGTATACTATATAGAGATGTAACTTTTGAAGATTTAGGTGTTTAATAACAAAGTAGCCAAACTTCTTTTAGTTTTAAAATTACATAAGCAAGTAGTTGTTTAATTTTAATAACTTTGAGCATTAATGTGTAACTTGAGTGACGGTTGAAAAACAATTGAATTCAGATATTTGCACGTATAAAATTTAAAAATAAATAAACCATGTTTTTTGAACACATTTATGATAAGAGCTTATCCCAAGGAAGTTACTTGATAGGTTGTCAAGTAAAAGGTGAGGCCATAGTAATTGATGCTAAACGAGATATAGATACGTATTTAGAAATAGCACAACAAAACAACTTAAAGATAACTCATATTACCGAAACACATATCCATGCTGATTTTTTAAGTGGTTCTAGAGAACTTGCAGCTGTTACTGGAGCCGACTTGTATTTGTCGGACGAAGGAGGTGAGGATTGGCAATATGAATTTCCTCATATAGGACTAAAAGAAGGCGATGTAATCACCGTAGGGAATTTGACTTTAGATGTTATTCATACACCTGGACATACGCCAGAAAGCATTAGTTTCATATTGACCGATCATCCAGCATCCGATAAGCCGGTAATGGTATTTACAGGTGATTTTGTCTTTGTTGGGGATGTAGGACGCCCAGATTTGTTAGAAAAAGCCGCAGGTATTGCTAACACTAAGGAGTTAGGAGCGAAGCAGATGTATGAATCTCTAGAGAAGTTTGCAAAGCTACCTGATTATGTTCAAGTATGGTCTGGTCACGGAGCAGGCTCTGCATGTGGAAAAGCTTTGGGTTCTGTGCCAAGCTCAACAGTTGGATATGAGAAAATTAGAAACTGGGCTTTTCAATATGAAGGTGATGAGCAAGGGTTCGTAGATTACCTATTAAGCGAACAACCAGAACCACCAAAGTATTTTGCAACGATGAAGCATCTTAATAAAGTGAATCGTCCGCTACTAGTAGAAGTGCCAAAACATCCAAAGCTGAGTAATGAAGAGTTCTTATCGGCTCATAAAAAAGGCATGAAAATTATTGATACTAGAGATAAACTAAGCTTCTCGGAAGGATTTGTTTTGGGGAGTATCAATATTCCAAATGGGAATTCATTAGCGACTTGGGCAGGATGGGTAGTGGATTACCAAGAGCAATTTATGTTGGTTGCTGCAGAAGATCAGATAGAAGATATCACTAGAAAGTTAATGCGTATTGGTTTAGACAATGTTTATGGTTTCATTACGGATGTAAATGATTTAGGTATTGAACTTCAATCTACAGAAATAATCGATATTGAAGAGTTTAAAACCAACTTGAATAAAGAAGATGTACAAGTTATTGATGTACGTGGAGAAACAGACTACAAAACTAATGGAATAGAAGGTGTAGATAATGTATTCGTAGGAACATTAGAAGATAACTTAGATAAGATAAGCAAAGACAAACAGCT
>DATGSX010000174.1:0-20544 GCA_035302145.1 Flavobacteriaceae bacterium
CACGGACTTGAATAAAAATAAAAGGTGAGCGAAGAATTAAGTGAAAACATCAGAATGCTTTAATCAGTTCTGTAATTACATCCAAATCAGAAGCTGGTAGTTGAAGTCGCACACCATTGGGATAAATGAGTTCTACAGGAAGTGATTTGATTTCAGTAGCTGTAGAGATCTTTATAAATCCAGATTTATCTTGGTCTTTTTTCTTCCGAATCCAATAATAAAATCTGGAGGATTTAATACCTTTCCTCTCACAAAACAATTTTGCTGATATTCCGCTTTGATGATATTCTTCCACCAAAGCAAACATTTTTTCTTGTAAACTCATCTTTAATCTTATTTTTAAACAAAACTAAAAAGAGACTTGCAGCGAGACAATATGCGGTTGGTGGGGCGGATACAGTGAGTCGAAGATTTATTTTACAACTTAATTATGCCAGGCAAAATTATACTGTTAATAGTCTTTCATTATAGTGTATTTAAAAGTAAAAAAATGTAATTTTAAATGTCCGTACATAGATCATTTTCCCCAAGTCGTTTTATCCCCTTTGAAGGTCGTTTAAAATTATTTTTATTTTGAATTTAAGCAGTGCTATCTTACTGTTTAAAGTTCTGGAAATTAACTAGGTAGGATATAATTGACAAGTGACTTCCAGTATTTCTCCCCATATTTTTAATAGCTATTTTACATATCGTGATACATGTAATTAGCCGTTTATAACAACGTAATCTCAATATCATCATTTCCAAAAAACACAACTAACTATGGAGAAAAATACCATTGAAGCTCAGCCAAAAAAAAGGAAGTATCTAAATGAAATTATATTCTTAAGAAGCATTGCCTGTCTTTGCGTTGCAATTGTGCATGCGTTACATGTAGCACATACAAGCCATACATTTACCAATAGTTTATACGATACTATTGTTGAGTCTGGTTATGTTTTACTCACTTTTGGGACTCCTACATTTATTTTTATTTCCATGCTGTTGATTTCCTATTCTTATCCAGCTGGCTTGCCAAAAGATTTTCTTTCTAGAAGATTTAAACTTATTTTATTTCCATTCATCTTCATGGCTATTTTTTATAGTGCCGACATGAATTTACTTAATCAGCTTTTAGCGGGTAATACCACCGAAGTGTTCTCTATTAGAACTTTGACAACTATTTCAACTAATACTATAGGAAATCTTATGGGAGGCTATCATGGCTATTTTATATTAATAATTTTTCAATTCTATATTTTAGCTTATTTCTTTCATAAATTCCTTTCTAAAAGTAATCCAAGAACCATTATCCTAATTTCGTTAGTCATAAACCTTTTGTACTTAGCTATCTTTAATTTTACTGAACCGCCAAACGACAGTGAAAGAATGAGTTACTTTTGGAAATCTGGACATTGGATTCCTTTTATTGGTTGGATTTTTTATTTTTCTTTAGCCTTCTATTGTGGTTTATATTATCATCATTTTATAACAATTCTTAAAAAACATAAAAAAACCATAATTTTATCTACCCTCGTTTTTGCTTTTCTAACCGTATGGTTAACAATTCTTAAGTGGATACCATTATCATCTAAAAGTGTTACTATGCTGTTTTTTACCGCGGGAATGATAGGAACACTCTACTTACTTGCCACTAAAATAAAGATCATGCCAAAGATTTTGATTGATATTAATAATTTCTCCTTCTCCATCTACTTGTTAAATACTTTTTACATAAATATTACCTATACTGTATTAAGGTTACTGAAATTAGATTTCAGTATTTTCAATGTCTTAATTTATTTTATAGTCAGTATTATGGCTTCCATGCTAACCGCCTACCT
Organism: Flavobacteriaceae bacterium; assembly: GCA_035302145.1. Lineage (GTDB taxonomy): Bacteria > Bacteroidota > Bacteroidia > Flavobacteriales > Flavobacteriaceae > JAJYTI01. Next base: position 1,824 of record DATGSX010000174.1, read on the forward strand.
TCTTAACTTATCTCCATATGGTAAGTATTTTGTTGGTAGGGTTAATGTTGTTAAAACGGAAACAAAGCAAGTGCCTCACGAACTTCCGCACCGTAAAATTTCTACCACAGACTAACTTCGATTTAATCTTGTATTCTCAGTATTAATCCCTGCGATCGAGTTATTTCCTGCAAAGTAGCTGAACGCAACAAAGAGACACAAAACCTAAGGTCGGTTGCGTTTTCTTTTGTCTCTTCTAAAAATAAAAGGATTTCAAAATATAATTTCAGCTACTTTTGACAAACAGATTCACCCAAAAATCCACAAAACAAGATTTGTCCGCACACGAATTTGCTTCCAAGTAATTAGTCAATTTACTCATTCACAAAAATAATGTTATCAAAACTTACGAATCATATTAGCCCAAACTCTTCTTAAAATAACCAACATAAATACTTAAATTTGAGTATAGATATTACGTGAATAGATGTATTTAAATTACTTAGAACAAATTGAAAATATGCTTTTCAAAATGACAAGAAGTTTAAGTATAATTTGCAAATAAAAACTTTAAATCACATCCTATGAGACAGTTATACTTAACCTGCTTTACGATATTCTTTTTTGGTTATATTGCCATCGCTCAAGTAACAGTAGACGCCGAATTGCGACCTAGGTTTGAATACCGTCATGGATACAAAACATTGTTCCCAGATGATGTTGACCCTGCGATTTTTGTCTCACAAAGAACTCGTTTAAATGGATTCTATAATGATGAATCCTTAACATTTTATCTGAGTCTGCAAGACGTTCGTGTTTGGGGTGATGTGCCTCAGTTAAACCTAACTGACAAAAATGGAATTGGAATTCATCAAGCTTGGGGAGAGATAAAGTTTACGCCTGTGTTTTCTGTTAGACTCGGTCGACAAACTCTTGTGTATGACGACCATCGTATTTTAGGTGATGTAGAATGGACACAACAAGCTCGTAGTCATGATGTAGCATTAATTAAATTTCATAAAAATGATTTTTCTGGCCATATAGGAGTAGCCTATAATCAAGACGAGGAATTGTTGACAGGAACTACGCTGAATACCAATACCTATAAATCCATGCAATTTGCTTGGGTAAATAAAAAATGGGAGGATATTGGAGCGAGTTTTTTATTTTTAAACAATGGCATGCAGTATATCGATGCAGTAAATAATAGGAATAACGAAACAAGATACAGTCAAACTTTCGGAACTCATCTTACCTACACTCAAAGTCAATATGCACTCATGGCAAACCTTTATTACCAAACAGGGAAAGATGTTAATGATAATGATTTAAATGCTTATTTACTTGGGATAGAAGCTAGTTATAAAGTTTTTCCTAATTGGACTTTGCAAGTAGGAGCAGAGCTACAAAGTGGAAATGATTATGGCGCGCCTAGTAATGGAAAGAATAAATCCTTTACGCCACTATATGGAACCAATCATAAGTTTAACGGTCATATGGATTATTTTTATGTTGGAAACCACCTTAACAATGTTGGATTATTAGATTTATATATTGGAAGCACTATAAAAACAGGCGAGAATACAAATTTTAGTATTCGCATTCATAATTTTAATGCTGCAGCTGATATAATGAATGACGAATCCAATCATTTGGGTGCTGAAGCTGACTTATCATTTAACTATAATTTTACCAAGGCTATAAATATAAAAGCAGGTTACTCTCATATGTTTGCTTCAAAAGGAATGAAACAACTAAAAAACAACTTCGATGGCAATATAAATAATTGGGGATGGGTAATGGTGACACTTAAACCTACTTTGTTTTCAAGCGTAACTCCGTAAGCTTTTGCTGCTTCGCGATTAATAGTTTAGTTCACTAGTTTAGAATATTTTAGTTTGTTCCGTAGGTGAAAACAAACTAAAAATCAGAGTAATTAAAATATACCTATTAAAAAAGACTAAGAATTAGAAAGATGACGAATCAATTTTCTATATCCTAAATCCTAAATGACTAAGTAATTAACCACGCACAAACCAAAGGCTTATGAAATCAAATAAATGTCCGTATTAAAGCAATCCATAACGTGCTAACTTTCTAACGCTATCACGTTTTCCATTAACACAGAAAAGCAATTTTCTACTAATTCATCGCCTTAGTCAGTTAAGGCATCATCAGTCATTAATCAGGTACTTTCGGTTTCCTATTTCTAAAATAAGCAGCTATACTAATTAAGATTACTACGGCAATCATCACATAAATAAACTTCGGAATGGGAACAGGATCGCCCGTAGCGTAGCTATGTAATCCGGATAAGTAATAATTAACTCCGTAGGAGGTCATGATAATGGAACCAAAAGCAAACACACTTACCATGTTTAGGGTATAGCGATTATTGAATGCTGGTACCAAGCGTAAATGCAAAACAATAGAGTAGATTATTATGGAAATTAATGCCCAGGTTTCTTTTGCATCCCAAGCCCAGTAACGACCCCAAGATTCATTTGCCCAAACGCCACCTAGGAAAGTTCCTATGGTCAAAACAAACAAACCAATGGTCATGGCAATTTCATTAATGTAACTTAGTTCTTTGATGCGCACATCAATTGCTCTTTTGGATTTATCTGTTTTAATAATCATCAAAATCATCACCATAAAACCTAAAATAGCCGATAGGGCCAAAGGAGCATAACTACTTACAATAGTAGCTACATGTACTTTCAGCCAAAAGGAAGATCTTAAAACTGGCATCAAGTTAGTGATTTCTGGATTTAACCAATCTAGGTAACTAACAAATAATAGTGAACCTGAAAATAAGGTGGCCAGAGGTAAAGCAAAATCAGATTTCCTGAATGTAAGTAAACCACAAAGTTGTAGGAACCACGCTACAAGAATCATCATTTCGTAGCCATTGGTCCATGGTGGATATCCAGCGATATACCATCGTAAAAGAATATTACCAGTAAAAACTAGGAAGCTGACTAAGGAAATTAACACCAAGCCATTCCAAAATATTTCTATAATTTTACTATGTGTAAAAATTTTGATCAATGCTAGTACCAGCAATAAGAATCCTATGATAAAGAAGGTAATAAACAACCAGAAATTAAGATTCATTTGATTGTACCATAATTCCGCTTCAATTCTTTTGTCACTTGGGATAATCTCTTTTCCAAGGATTCTTTGAAAAGTATTTATATAGGATAACTTCTCCGTAGCATCTTCATAATTATTCATTGCTAAATCCTTAAAGTACGAGGTCATGATGGTTTTTGCAAATCGCCCATCTTCTTCTGGGAAATCATTAAAGTGATGTGAATGGCTAAACCAGGTGTTGTTTTCATCCAGACTATTAGGGAATACTCTTAGGTAATTGCCCGATAGAAGGTTGTAAAAGATATTAAAACCTTCGTCTACTTTTAGAATTTCCTTGTCGAATTCGTTCTGTTCAGCAGGCTTTCTGCTATTGGCTTCTTCGACTTTTTCTGACAATAAATAATTTCCATCTGGACCGATTAAATCATCAAAAGAGATATAGCCTTTTCCAACTATAGTAAGCGTTTTAAAGAAATCACCACCTTTCTTTGGGTCGATATGAATTACTGGAATTCGTTGCCACGCGCCTGGAGAAACGTGCATAGCTAAGAAAGTTTGATTGGTATTTAGACGGAAACTTTTGCCATCTTCGTTAAATCTAAATGTAGCACTTCCATGAATTTTACGAACCAGCTCTGAGGCTAAGGTATTGATAGGTTTTATTCTCCCATCTACATCCTGCACTAGAATACTGCCAAATAAATCGGCATGTTGTTTATTTATTTCTTGACGAGCTAGTATGTCTGCAGTGGAAATGGATATCGCTTCTGTTTGAATAGGTACATGATCTTCAGTGATACTATCTGTTTGCGCTTGTGCGGAGGTAGTTGCACCTAAAGCACTCAGCAAAAATAAAGCAATAACGGAAGTTCTTTGTTTAAGTCTTTTTAACCTTCTATTAATTAAGCTAAACCGAGTGTTTTTACCAAAAAGGGTAAAGAACATTCCTATTGCCATAAGTAAGTAGCCTATATAAGTAACATTAGTACCCAGCACATCGTGATTTACTGCTAGAAGAGTACCTTTTTCATCGGTATCATAGCTCGCTTGGTAAAAACGATAACCGCCGTAGTCTAAAACATTATTCATAAATATTCGAAATGGAATTTCCTGATCTCCATCTAGTATAGTGACTTCACTTGCGTAGGAAGCTGGACTTTCGGAGCCTGGATAACGATCTAGTTGGAATTCATTTAGATAGATGGCAAAAGGCGTTTCTATGGGCAAAGCGCCGTAGGATAAACTCACGTTCATTCCGTCTATAGTAACCTCATGTCTAGTGGGCAAAAATCCTTGTCGGTACAGCAACATCACTTCTTCCGTTTTTTCTTTTACGGTTACGTTTAAAATTAGCGCATCGTCTTTTCCTGGATCATTGTCTTTCGGCTTTTCTGCGCCGCTTACCACATTAATTCTTCCATGTTCATGATAGGATATGGGTACAAACGATAAATCGCCCGAGCGATAGAGCGTTCGTAGGAACATGGGCTGTAAGGTATCGGTTTTTAGCAGTCCAGCTTGTTGGGTGTCCATCCCAAAAAAGTCGATAGGGCGGGGCGCAGTTAATTGGAGTTTACCCTTCTTTTCGGTTAGGTTAATAATCCCCTCTTCATCAACATCAAATCCAATTCTGTGTTTATGCGAGCCAATTTCTTCTACTTCTCCTTTCTCCAAGAAAATAGTTTCTCTGCCGTTATCGGAGGTAACCATCATTTGTATCAAAGCTTTTCCGTTTTCTTTATCGTCAATTATTTCTGGAATAGCATCTGCTACAAAATCCTTATAAGAAATGGTAACAGGAACGTCCTGTAAATCGGTTTCGATGGTGAAATCATTATTTCTTAACGGAGAAAATTCTAATTTCTTTTGAATGTGGCGAGTTTTACTTCCGTCAGAAATATGAGCTTGCAAATAATTTTGATCGGAGATAATCACACTTGATTTCTCGCCTTCTCTTATTCGCATAATTCCACCATAAGAATGGTATCGGGTAATTCCAGCACCGATTATAATTAGGATAAAAGACAGGTGGAATAGGAGTATGGCCCATTTTCCTTTTTGCCAAAGATTATATTTAAAGGTACTGGCAAGAAAGCATAAGGCTAGTCCTACCATGACCAATTCAAACCAAAACGCATCATAGACTTGAATCCATGCGGTTTCGGTACCAAAGTCATTTTCAATAAAAGTTGCGGCAGCCATAGCTACCGCAAAGATTAATAATAATACTAACGCCAAGACTGGTGAGGAAAAAATACGATATACTATCTTCATAAATAGGAGAAGCCTAAACTAGAATTATTGTTTTAAAAATCGAGGGTTATTTTGCCATACTTACTTTGTCCGAATCCATTTTTGCTTCACGCTCACGTGCTTCTTCTAACCATTTAGGAAGGGTGTTTTCTTTGAAATCTTTCTTTTCTGCTCTAAGTTTCTCCATATCCAATCCAATATACGCCTGTGCTTTGGCTTTGGTAGAAATATCTGGCATGGGTATTGGCTCATATTGACCAAGGCTTGCTAATAAGCGTGCTAGTTTAACACGTGCTTCTTGTGCCTCGTTCAATCCGCTTGCAAGCACTCTACCAACTTCCACTGGTGCGTGGAAGGAAGCGCCATGCGAAGCAGTTGTGAAATCCCAACGCCATTGTGCGTGACGAATATCCATTAAAATATCGTGCATTTGCTCTTCGGTAGCACCTAATTCCCATGCTTTTCCAGCTTCGATATGCGCCTTAACTAGCATATCTTCTAATTTAATTCTTGTTTCTAATGCTTTGGCTTGTCTTTCATAAACGTTAGTAATTAGCTTGGCAGCCTCTTCTCTATGACATACTTGACAAGAGTTAGCGATATTGTTTAAAGGCGATTGTAAATGGTGGTCGGTAAACTTCTGTCCTCCTTCGCTTTTATAGGGCATGTGACAATCGGCACACGACACGCCTCTGTCGGCATGTACGCCACTCATATAGAGCTCATAATCTGGGTGTTGTGCTTTTAGCATAGGTGCTTTACTGATTTGGTGTGTCCAATCGGAAAATTGGAAATTATCATAATATGCTTCCATATTATCTGCAGACAAACCATCGGCCCAAGGTAGCGTTACAAAAGGTACACCTTCAGAACCAGGTCTTTCGGTATCAAAATAATATTCTACGTGACATTGTGCACAAACAAGCGATCGCATTTCCTGATGACTAGCTTTGTTGATGTCTTTCCCCATTGAATTAAATGCTTCTACCAATGCAGGTCTAGTGATTCTAAGTTTCATATTGGTAGGATCATGACAATCTGCACAACCGATTGGGTTTACAGCTTCCGACACGTTTTCTGCCCAAGTGCCAGCATAAAACTCTTCTATTCCCTTCTCTGCCATTAAACGTGGTACATCCGGTCCTTTACAGGTCCAACAAGTAGCTGGCATTGGGCCGTCTTCTTTGCTTTCTGGCGCACCCGTTCGCAAGGTGTTATGTAGGTCTTCTATAGCATAATAATGTCCTCTCCCTTGGTTATAATCTTTAGAAAAAGCATATCCAGCCCATAGAATTACAAATCTAGGATCTTCCTCTAGCATATCTACCATGGCAGAACCGCCTTGAAACGAAGCAAAAGTGGTATCTGCTGTTCTCATATAAGATTGGTATTCCTTAGGATAGTTTTCTCCCCAAACTTCATTTCGTGGTTCGTTCTCGCCAATGTTTACTTTTGGAACAAATTGGTATTTAGCTTCACTCTTTCTATTGATAATACTAGAAGCTAGCAAGCCTAATAAGAAGACCACCACAATTGTTACGATAAAAAGCACTCTATTTTTCATAATCAAGGTTTTGTTATTTGGATTCCATTTCTTTTTCTAGCCACTCCGGAATTACCGCCTTCTCTTGATCGGTAGGCAGTGGCGCAATATTATACTTTATAGACGACATACCATGCACTCTTCCGTGAGGTACTTCGCTATGGCATTCCCAACAGGTACGATCGGTTCGATTTGCCTGATGACTTTCTATCCATCCAGCATATTTTGTTTCCGTTACCTGATCAACGTGACAACGAATACAGTTGTTTTGTACTACAGCTTCTGAAGCAGGTCGCATAAAAATCACATCGGGTTCTGTTCTAGTAGTAAAAACTGAAGCGTGATACAACCCATCTTTTGCTTTAAAGTAATACGAATTCACAATGTTGTTGTGCGGAACATGACAATCATTGCAAGAGGCCCACTCTCGATGTGAACTATGATTCCAACTATTATACATAGGAGTCATGACATGACAGTTTACACAAGCCTGAGGATTATCTGACAAATAAGAAACCACCTCGGCTTCTCTCATGATGAAAAATCCAAGCCCAAGTACCACAGCTATGGCAAAAACTGCAAAAGTTCGCCAACTGGAATTTTTATCTGGTAATATTTTATTGAATAACCTCAAAATATTTAGTTGTTAGTGCTATAAAGATACTTAATTATATGCTAATATAAACGGATAACTATTGATCTAAGTTAATTAATAATTAATCTAATTAATCTTTAGTAAAAGCTAACGTAATATTTATTATTATTCTACTAGCTCAACGAAAAGTATCCCGTTGTAATGCCCTCAAAGATGGGTGTAAAAGGAGCAACAAATACTGATGTATGTCATGAAAGTTATAAACTTGTGATAAATTTCACAAATTACAAGAAAGAATATCTACAAAACCTAAGCTATTTCCTATCTTCATTAATCAAATAAGTCATAAGAGAAATACATGGTCGCTTTCAAAAAAAGCGATAATTTCCAACTACTGAACTCAGACCAAAAATCCAAGGTTATTCATTTCCTTATTTTGTCCTTTTTTAAAATAAAAAACATCCTAAGCTTACAAAACGACAATTTAGCGAATTGTGGAATATTCTAATTGGCCAAGCTCACTATTCACGTTCTCTAGTTAGCCCGTTATAAATATGTTTTAAATTATACTCCAAGTAGGTAAGATACGTGTCGGCTTCCTCTCCAGGTTTTCCCAGTTCATCGCTATATATCGCTGGATAATAAATGGGTACACCAGTTGCTTTAGAAACAGTCTGCATCGGTCGACTATCAACATTCGATTCTATAAACAGTACAGGAGGTTGGTATTTTTTTACAAAATTGATAGCATCTTTAATTTGATCGGGTGAACCATTTTCTTCTGTATCTACTTTCCAAATAAAGCCTTCTGTCAATCCATATTCTTCTGCTAAATATTGAAAAGCTCTTTCACTTGCCATAAAATAGCGATCTTCTTCGGGAATTGATGCAAAGCTTTCTCGATATTTTTTTTCCATGGCAATTAATTTGGCTAAATAATCATCTAAGTTTTTCTGATAATACGCTGCGTTTGCCTCATCTACAGAGATTAGAGCTTGACCAATTGTTTTTGCCATTTCTATGCCTACTACAGGATTGATAAACGAATGAGGGTTGACTTCGCTATTACTGGAGTTTTTATCACCTATAATATACATTGGCTCAATATTCTTAGAGGCTTCGATTACACGGTTTTCATCGGCATTAACCGATTTTACTAACTTAGAAAACCATCCGTTTTTACCACCTTCTAGGTTTAGCCCGTTTTGTACAAATAAGTCGGCATTAGATGCAAACTTCATGTCCTCTGGTACCGGTTGGTACTCATGTGGATCGGTGCCTACTGGTGCTAAATTATGCACTATAATAGCGTCTTTGCCTATTTGGTATAGGATGTCGGTCAAAATAGAAAAACTAGAGATCACTTTGACTTTGTCTGTCGTGTCTTCCTTTGCTTTCTTCTGGTTCTGACAGGATACAAGAAGCAATCCGACAAGGATAAAAGAAAGTATTATTCGGAATCTTTTCATTGGATTAGGTGTTTTTATAATGTTGTAAATAAGTTTGATTAGGCTATTTTCGATCTACTTTTAGTTAGGAATTGCCATAACAATCCCGTTTTTGGGTGAAGCAGAAAAACCGTCAAAAATATTATGGTTGCTGTAAGCACAATTACTACCCCCGATGGCAAATTATAGGTTACGCTAAAAAACAAGCCTATGGCTGCCGAAGCCGCACCGATAAGAGCCGACACCCACAGCATAGATTTTAAACTTTTGGTAAGTAAAAAAGCTGTGGAAGCTGGGGTAATCAAAAGGGAAACTACCAGAATTACCCCGACGGTTTGTAAGGATACTACGGTGATTAATGTGAGGAGCAGCATGAGCATATAATTAATCAGCTTTACCGATAGTCCACTGGTTTCCGCCATAACAGGGTCGAACGTACTGAGTTGTAATTCTTTAAAAAATAGGAATATGGCCGCAATAACTATAATGGCTACCACTATGGTTAATATCCGGTCGCTAGGGGTAATGGTTAATACGTTACCGAATAGGATGTTGTTTAAATTAATGGCGCTTTGAATCTTGGTTACCATTAAAATACCTAAAGCTAAAAAGGCAGAGAAGACAATGCCAATAGCAGAGTCCACCTTTATTTTACTGTGATGTTGCACAAAGCTAATCCCCAAAGCTGCCATAATTCCAAACACTACTGCGCCGAAGAAATAGCTGATGTTTAGGATGTAGGATAAGGCTACGCCAGGTAATACGGCATGCGAAATGGCGTCGCCCATAAGCGCTAAGCCGCGTAAAACAATAAAACAACCTACCATGCCACATGCAATCCCCAAGATTAATGAAATACTCAGGGCCTGTTGTAAAAACGGGTATTCTATCAAATCGTTGATAAACGTATGTAATGCTTCTCCCATAGTTTCTTTAGCTTAAGCCAGTTTTAGGTAAACAGTGGATTATCGAAAACATTAAAGGTTTTTGTGAGGTTTTCTTTGGTGTAAACTTCCTTTGTTTCCCCATAAGCAATCACGGTTTTATTGATAAGGATTACTTTTTCAAAGTATCGCTGTACTTTGCTGAGGTCGTGGTGCACCATGAAAATGGTTTTTCCTTCTTGGGCCAATTGCTTTAATAAGTTTATAATAATAGCCTCGCTGTTTATATCAACCCCCACAAATGGTTCGTCCAAAAATATTAAGTCTGCATCTTGAACAATGGTTCTAGCTATAAGAACTCTTTGAAATTGTCCGCCAGATAACTCACCGATTTGTCTGTCTTCTAGTCCGACTAATCCCACTTGCTCAATAGCCTTTCTTGCGGCTTCTTTTTCTTTGGCACCTGGACGCTTAAAAAATCCTAGTTTCGGATACGTCCCCAATAACACGCAGTGAAAGACGTTGATAGGAAAATCTAAATCTAAATTCCTCTTTTGTTCCACATAAGCGGTTTGCTTTGCCCAGTGGGATAGAGGCTTGCCTTTAAAACGAACTTTTCCGTACGAGGGAACTAGTCCTAAAATTCCTTTAACAAAAGTTGTTTTCCCAGCTCCGTTTGGTCCTATTATTCCACAAATGCCTCCTGGCTTTAGTTGCAGATTAACTCCGCTTAAAGCCTCCACACCATTGGAATAAACAACTTTTAAATCTTGTATTTCTAACATGTAACCAGCTACTTATTTAGATTAACCTAAATAAATTATTTTACAGACAAAAATACTTGTTTTTAAAAGGTTTAAAAAGTATTTATGAGTATATTTTGAATCGAATGTACATCACTAAGCGTTTTATCTCCTAGTAGGTATACCATAAGGTGCCTGAAAAATGGTGTAAGAAGTCCTAGAATAGGCCAATGTTATCTGTAGTTGCTTTATTGGCACATGGATTTCAAAGTAACTAGTTGTAAACGAAATAATTAATGAAAGCTAATCTTGAAAATTTATATAGGCATGTAGCCTTTTTGACTTCTATATATCCTTATCGGAATTATAAGAACCTTGAAAGCCTTCGGAAAGCAGCGGATTATATCGAAAAGGAGATGAAAAAAACCGGTTTGGAAACCACTAGACAACAATGGAAAGCGAAAGGGAATGTTTACGAGAATATAATAGCTTCGTACCAACCAAATAAAACCCAACGATTTATTCTAGGTGCGCATTACGACGTGTATAAAGAACAGCCTGGGGCCGATGATAACGCGAGTAGCGTAGCGGGCTTGTTGGAAATTATGCGAATGTTATCGGAAAAGGAGTTGGAGTTAGACTATGGCATCGATTTTATTTCTTTTTGTTTGGAAGAACCACCATTTTTTAAAACAAAGGAAATGGGAAGTTATGTGCATGCCAATTCCATTGCAGACAATGGCAAGGATTATTTAGGGATGATAGCGCTAGAGATGATCGGGTATTATCGAGAAGAAAAGATGGGGGATAGAGCGCCTTCTTTCTATAGAAACCGATTAATAGTATCTGGAATTCGACGTTATGATGCGTTTAATTTGAAAATCGCTGAATTATTAAGAGAGGAGGGGAAATTAGATTCTCGTCGATTATCTTTTGCCGACGATTATCGAAATAACGGCCCGTCGGATCATCGCAATTATTGGTCCTTTGGAATTCCTGCGGTGATGGTTATAGGTAGTGGAGGTCAAGGAAACCCGCATTACCATACGCCAACCGATACGATAGAAACCTTAGACTTCCACGTGATGACCCACGCGGTAAATAGCATTGCCCATGCGTTGTTTCATTATAAAAATTAGGCATTTAATACGCATGGTACCTCATAATCCTATTTGTGACACTATCCCGTAAAGTTGTTTTTTCGTGAATTCGATTTTTTCTCCCTTCCATACCATCCGCTGTTTACGGACCTTTTCCATACCTTTCCAAAAATAAAAAGCAGCTGATTCTAGGTTACGAACCAACTGCTTTTACTATTACTAAAGCAATAATTTTGATGCTTATATTATCTGCATAAATCCCTTTTTACTATGCGATAGGGTAGAGCTTATGTTAGGTGATTTCTAGGCCACCAGATGCCTGATCGGTTCCGTCAACTAGCCATTCAATTTCTACTTCTAGCTTTTTGGTGGTTTTCCTTCTCTTTTCTTCTTTTTCCGCTTTTATTTCCACTTCAACACGTTCCGGAACAACTAGCGTTACCTCTTTATTGCCTTGACTGAGGGTGATTTTTCCCTCCTCGAGTTTGTCGGCAATAGTGCGTAGCATCTTTACCGCTTCTTGTCTAGACATCTTCTCTTCGTTCTTAATAAGTACAATTTCTTTTCCCATAATATAAATGCTTTTAAATTGTATAATTAAAACTCGTACCAAAGATACGGAAATGTAGAAGTGAAATCAAGTCGAAATCCCTACGGAACTACACTCTTTTATTTGCTTTAAAAGTAAAGGGGTTTCTGATTAGGAAAAGTGAAAAATGGCGTTGGATAGGTTTATGAATAGGCTAATGTACCCTTGAGCACTCTCCATACTTTTCGTGATTATCACAATTGCGTTTGTCGTAAACAGAGATGATTCTATAATCAAGAATCAATGTTTATTAATGGGATAGTGTCTACTACATAGCCTCTATGTATTCTGCGTTAGAAGCTATGTAGTATTACATAGTCTTCATGTATTAATACATAGCCTCCATGTATTAGTACATAGTCTTCATGTATTAATACATAGCCTCTATGTATTTTTACATAGCCATCATGTATTTTTACATAGCCTCTATGTATTTTTACATAGCTCTCATGTATTAATACATAGCCTCTATGTATTTTTACATAGCTCTCATGTACTTTTACATAGCCTCCATGTATTAATACATAGTCTTCATGTATTTTTACATAGCCCTTATGTATTATTACATAGCCTCTATGTATTTTGCGTTAAAGGCCATGTTTTCTGTATTAGTGTTTTTCTGCAGGTATTTTTGTGAAAACAAGATTGAAATAAGCTAAGCTGTGTTTTTTCTGTATTAAATAAAACTTAATGTAGGTTTTGATTATTAATGAGCAATGTTTAATTGTTAATGGTTAATGGTTAATGGTTAATGGTTAATGATCAATGATTAATGACTACACTTATTGCTATTACATGCCTTGCCTTTTGGATTCCTACTTCTTAAACTAGCAAATGAACTAGCGGCAAATTGCGACCAGATGGAATCCTTAAAGCTTAACTGTTGGGAACAATTAACTATCAATGATTAACGACTACACCTATTACTAATAAACAATTAATAATCAACAATCAACAATTAATAATTAGTAGACGTAATGGACAATCCAAATTTTGTTAATTTTTCCCAAAGTAATTCCTTATGTTTGATAGCAATTCTATTCCCACTCCCCAATGTAATTATGCTACTCCCCATTTCCTATGCCAGGGTTAAGCTGATTTAAGTTTATTTTTTTCTTCGGCAGCATATAACTTAATAGGTTTTATACGGCCGATTCCTTGATGTTTTCTTTTGTTGTATTTTTTTATAAAATTATCAATTCCACGATAAAGTTCCATTCCATTTTCAATAGGATTAAGGTAAATGTAATCATATTTAATGCTTCGCCAAAAACGTTCAATATAAATATTATCTTTAGCTCTGCCTTTGCCATCCATACTGATTTTTACATTATTACTCCTTAAACAGTTTACCCAATTCTCACTGGTATATTGGCTTCCTTGGTCAGAGTTAATGATTTCCGGAGTGCCGTATTCTTCAAACAGTTCCTTCACCAAATCCGTCTGCGTCTCTTTATCCAGACTATTGGAAAGTTGCCACCCCAATATATACCGACTGTAAACATCTATCACTGCGGTAAGATACATAAAACCTTTTCGCATAGGAATGTAAGTAATATCAATAGCCCAGACTTGATTAGAACGTTCTATTTTTAAATTCCTAAGCAGATAAGGATGAATATATTTTGCTTTGCCCAGCTTGCTCAGATTCCGCTTTGGATAAATGGTCTTGATTCCCATTTTATTTCTCAATCGGCGTATACACTTGACATTGACTTTATATCCTCGTTCTTCAAGCTCATCTTGTAATCTAAGAACACCAAAAGCAGGCTCTTCCAAATGAATTTCATCAATCATTCTCATAAGCTTTAGGTTTAAATCACTTTCTCCTAAAGGTTTATAATACAAACTTCCTCGGCTTATGCTCAGCAGTTTACATTGTTTTCTTTGGCTGATATTTCTATTTTTAGTATTGATCATCTCCTTACGCTTTTTTGAGCTTATATCTCGCCTAAGCTTTTTTTTAGAAAGTCTTTCTCAATTTCAAGTTGACCGATTTTTTGATAGAGTTTGGCTAACTCCCGCTCTGTGTCGTTTTTCTTTGAGGTCTTTTTTACAAAAACTTCTTCTGCATTACTTAAAAACTCTTTCTTCCAAGTCGTTATTTGATTAGGATGAAGTTCGTATTTCTCGGCTAATTCCGACAGAGTTTGTCGTTCCTTGATTGCTTCAAGAGCTACTTTTGCTTTAAATTTTGAGGAAAATTTCCTTCTTTTTCTTTTCATATTCATAGGGTTAAAGTTACACATTTTATAAATTTAACCACTGGTCTAAATTTTGGGGAGTATTATAAATTGACTGTTGATTTAATTCTAACTAAAAAAAATGAAAAAAAAATTCGGAAAAACAATAAAAATCTTTCTAGTAGATGGAGAACCTAATGGAAGGATGACATGCGAATTATCAAACTGGACTGGAAAAGCTTTGAAAATTCCGAGAAATAAAATTAAAGAGTCGTCTGACCGACCAGAATTAGAAAACACTGGAGTCTATATTTTATTTGGTAAATCAGACAAATCAGAAAATAAAAAGTTAGCTTATATAGGTGAAGCTGAAGGAATTTATAAAAGATTAAATCAACATTTATCAGCAAAAGATTTTTGGAACGAAGCACTAGTTTTTGTCAGTAAAGATGAAAATTTAAATAAAGCTCATATCAAGTATTTAGAAAGTAGATTATATGAAATAGCCAAGAAGGTAAATAGATATGATATTGAAAATGGGAATATCCCGACTAAGTCAATAATATCAGAATCAGACCAAGCTGAAATGGAAGAATTCTTAGAGAATATTAAACTCTTGGTAAATGCTCTAGGTTTTAAAATATTTGAAGAACTGAGGAAAGATCAAACGGAAGAGGAGCAAAGAAAAAGCACTTTCTATATTGTAGCTGCAAGAGGTGCTAAGGCGAAAGGTCAAATGACAAATGAAGGGTTTGTAGTTTTGAAGAATTCTGAGATCGCCACTACTTTAACAAATTCATTTCCTGTAAATATGGAAAAGTTTAGACAAAGTCTAATTGATGATGATATCGTTACTAGGGTCAATAATAAATTAGTCTTCAAAGAAGATTATTTGTTTTCAAGTCCTTCTGCTGCTGCTGCAGTCGTAATGGGAAGAAGTGCTAATGGATTAACAGAGTGGAAACTAAAAGACGGTAGAATATTAAAGTCTGTAGAATCCGAAGCCTAAACAACTCTGTACAACAACGAATAATATTTTTAGCATTTATTATTACTAAGGAATAGCATAAACCCTACGACTCAAAATTTTCGGATCGACATAACCTTAAGAATTTGGTTTTAAGCCAATGAAAGCACTTAATCCTGTAAATAAACATCGTTTCAACATTAATACAGTTTTGTTACAACGAATGCAACGCAATGGGGTTATACAATGCTATTTCAACATTGTTTTAAAAAAATAACACTCCTGTAACTTGTTTCTTTCTCTCTTAACCTTTACCCTCATATGATAAGTGATCTATTTCGAGGAGAACACTATATATCTTCTTTGGTTATCCTAATCTTAAGTTAATACTTAATTCACTATATTTGGTATTATACCTTATTACTTCCTATTAAACACAGAATGAAGAGAACAGATATTCAGCAGAACTTACAAGAGTTAGCACAAAATATAGATAAAGAAAATTTTATATATGAGTTTTTATTGTCTTTCGGACTATCAAAAACAACCATAACCCGCTTAAAAAAAGGAGACTATAACCTTTCTAAGAATGAAGGAGAGGTATTCCATAGGCGAAGAATGTTTTTTAAAGAAGTGGATAGCGATCAGTTGCTGCCCACTATCGATGCTTTATCTAAAGATGAAAGAATTCTTCGACACAAGCCTAGATTCATTGTAGTAACCGATTACAAAAATATTCTGGCCACAGATACTCGACTGCACACTAACGCTGAGTTTGAAATAGAAAGATTAAGCGAACATGTAGATTTCTTTTTGCCACTTTCTGGAGCAGAAATATATAGGGTTACTAGCGATAATAAAGCAGATAGGGATGCGGCCTATAAAATGGGGGAGCTATATGACCTTCTTATAAAAGAAAATCCTGAGTGGGTAAAAGAAGGTTCCCATCAACTAAACATCTTTTTGGCAAGATTGCTATTTTGTTTTTTCGCAGAAGATACTGGCATTTTCACAAAGGAAAATGTATTTACCGAAGCTTTAGCCAATAATACAAAGGCAGATGGAAGTGATGTAGATGAATTCCTTTCCTTACTTTTCGACAAACTAAATACTTCTCCTAGTGAAGGCTCTTTTCCTAGTTACCTAAAAGACTTTCCATATGTAAATGGTGGTCTCTTTAGAGAGAAAATTACCTGTCCTAAATTTTCAATAAAAGCTCGAAGGCTTTTAATTGAGTCTGGTGAGTTGGATTGGTCCGAGATTAATCCAGATATCTTTGGTTCTATGATTCAGGCAGTGGCTGATCCTGAAGAAAGAACGAATTTAGGAATGCATTATACCTCGGTAGAGAATATTCTTAAGGTAATTAAACCTCTATTTTTAGATGAATTAGAGGAGGAGTTTGAAAAGAATAGAGAAAATCCTCGTGCATTAAACAGGCTTTTAGTTCGCTTAGGTAAAATAAAGTTTTTTGATCCAGCCTCTGGTAGTGGTAACTTCCTGATTATTACTTATAAGGAAATACGTAATCTTGAGATAAAAATTCTAAAACAGTTGATTGACTTGCAAACTAGCCAAACGCAAGTGTTTTTTACCGAAATAACTTTAGATCAGTTTTATGGAATAGAAATAAAGGATTTTGCACACGAAATGGCAATCCTCTCTCTATGGTTAGCTGAACACCAAATGAACCAAGTGTTTGAAGAGGAGTTGATGGGATTAGGACAATCAAAGCCACTGTTACCATTAAATGAAGCAGGAAGGATAGCCCATGGAAATGCTGCACGAATGAATTGGGAGGATGCTTGTCCAAAGGAAGAAGGAGATGAAATATATATTATTGGGAATCCTCCTTATTTAGGAAGTAGAAGGCAGGATGAAGAACAGAAATCAGATATGGAGTTTGTATTTAAGAAAAAATACAAAAGCATGGATTACATATCAATATGGTTTTATAAGGGTGCAAAGTTTATTGAAGGATTTAATGCTCAAGTAGCTTTTGTATCTACAAACTCCATCTGTCAAGGGTTGCTAGTTGAGATTACTTGGCCTAGAATTTTAAATGAAAATATAGAAATAGGATTTGCGCATCATTCGTTTAAATGGACAAATAATGCAAAGGGAAATGCTGGAGTAACCGTAATTATTGTGGGATTGAGAAATGTATCTACAAAACCAAAATATCTATTTCATGAGAATATATCTAAAGAAGTAGATAATATAAATGCGTATCTATTACCTACTGATGATATTTATATCAAGTCTATGAATCAACCTTTATCAGAATTTCCTCTTATGAATTTTGGCAATATGCCTGCTGATGGAGGTAATCTATTATTTACCCCTCAGGAAAAAGATGAGTTCTTAAATATGGAGCCCAAAGCTGAAAAGTGGATGAAAGAACTAATTTCAGCACATGAATTCCTTAATGGGAAAAAGCGTTATTGTCTATGGTTAGAAAATATAACTAAAGAGGAATTAGAGGAAATGCCTTTAGTAAAAGAAAGAGTTAATAATGTATTTGAAGTTAGGTTAAAGTCATCAAGACCACAACTTGCAGAAGTACCACATTTATTTGCTCAAATTACTCAGCCACCAAATAAAGAGTTTATTTTAATTCCTCGGCACTCTTCTGAAGAAAGAGAGTATATACCTCTTGGATATTTTAATGATAAAGTAAAAGCTGGGGATTCAGCACTAATAATAGCAACATCGGAACCATGGCTTTTTGGTGTTCTTCACTCAAAAATGCATATGGTTTGGGTGGATGCTGTTGGTGGGAAATTAGAAACAAGATATCGTTATTCAGCTAAACTATGTTATAATACCTTCCCTTTTCCAAAAATCACAGAAAAACAGAGGCATACTATAAACCAATATGTGTTTTCCATTTTAGATGAGCGGGCTAAACATAGTGAAAAAACTATGGCTTGGCTTTACAATCCAGAAACTATGCCATCAGGATTAAAGCGTGCACATAGAGAATTAGACCAAGCTATTGAACGAGTATATCGTTTAGCACCTTTCCGTAGTGATGAAGATAGACTGGAGTATTTATTTAAACTGTATGATGAGATGCTAAAGAAGGAAACTTTGTTTGCGAAGCAGAAGAAATGGAAAGTCAAGAAATAGTTTGATTACGGTTTTTGGGTGTTTTCCGTAATCAACGTGTTTAGCTATCGGTTTTCGTCATCAAGGTAGTTTGTTTACGGTTTACCCTTATTTTTCGTAATCAACGTGTATAGCTATCGGTTTTCGTCATCAAGATAGTTTGTTTACGGTTTTTAAATGATTTTCGTAATCAAAGGTATTTTGAGTTATTTTTTTCTATATTTTTGTTA
>DATGSX010000175.1:0-51771 GCA_035302145.1 Flavobacteriaceae bacterium
GGAATAGATACTTTTGTAAATGAGTACAACAATAGAAAACATCAGGGAATTGGTCGTGTAAAGCCAATAGAACTGTATGTTAAAAGAAAAAACAAACTTAAATCAGCCTAACCCTGGTCTAAAGAATGGGGAGTAGTATACGTTATTTATAGCATATAATACCTTAAAGCTAGTCCTAACGCTATCAAATCTACTTCAAAACAGTCTTTAATCCTTGGTAAATATATTTGAGAACTAATCCGTTACAAGTTTGTTTTTGGAATTAGTAATGAGGTAAATCCCTAAAAGAATAAATGGTATGCTCAACCATTGTCCTGTATTCAATACAAAGTTAATTATTTCACCTTCTTGTGGTTCTTTCCAGAATTCTACAATTAATCGAACGCTCCAAAGCATAATCAAGAATACCCCAAATATATAGCCTAGATACTTTCTTTTATCAGTTTTCCAATATAAATAATACATGGTTGCTGCTACAATAAAATAACCTGTGGCTTCAAATAGCTGGGTTGGATATCTGGCGAAATTCTCTCCTAGTTGGGCAAAAACAACTCCAAAATCGCTATTGGTTGGTTTTCCGATTATCTCGGAATTAAAGAAATTCCCTATTCGCACAAACGCACCACCAAAAGCTACAGCGAGTACTATCCTGTCTAATATCCAAAGCATTGGTTTTTTGAGGATTTTCTTGCTGTAGTAGTACATTGCTATTAATATAGCTATAGCTGCACCATGGCTAGCTAACCCTTGAAATCCAGTGAATTCAAATTCTGGGACGGTTCGTATTGGCAAGAGTATGGAAAGCGGATCTTCTTTGAATAATTCTGGTTGGTAAAAAATTACGTGTCCTAAACGTGCACCTAATAACGTAGCAATGACCGTAATCAAGAACAGTTTATCTAATTTTTCTAGTGAAACCCCTTCTCTTTGAAATATTTTTTTGGTGAAGTACCATCCAAATGAAAAGGCAATTACAAACATTAAACTATAATACCGGACAAGAAAAAATCCTAGGTCTATTCCGGTGGAAGGATTCCATACGTAACTTAGAAAATGCATAAACTTTTATTTAAATATAAGGGTAAAGATAAAGAAGCCGAGCTTAATTCTCGGCTTCTTTTGTTTCTGTTTTTTCTGGTACTGGATCATAGCCACTACCACCAAAGGGGTTGCAACTTCCAATTCTCTTTATGGCCATCCAACCTCCTTTTCTAAGTCCATAACGCTCTAAGGCTGTAATAGCATAGGTTGAGCATGTTGGGCTGTACCTACACGTAGAAGGGGTTAAAGGCGAAATATATTTTTTATAGCCTTTTATAAACCATATAAATGGTTTTGTGAAATTCATGGCTTATTTTATTTCGAATCCAGTGCCGTCTTTTCCGTCTTTTAATTGAATACCTAACGTGGCCAATGAATCGCGAATTTTATCACTAGTTTCAAAATTTCGCTCGGCTCTAGCATCATTTCTAATATCTACTAGTAGATTAACCGCACCTGTTAATAATTCTGAATCTCCTTCTGGTTCTTGATATTCATCGACTAAACCTAGGATTTCGAACATAAAGTCGTGTAAGGTTTTTTGCAGTAGATTTTTATCTTCAAGAGTACAGCTTGCTTTACCTGCGTGTGCTCGTTGAATAAAACTTGCCGCTTCAAATAATTGTGCAATTAAAATCGGACTATTAAAATCATCGTTCATCGCATCGTAACAAGATTGTCGCCATGCAGCAACATCCATATCTGTTGAATCTCCAGCTTCCAAATCTTCTACTAGATGATAGGCTTGCAGTAATCGTCGATAGCCTCTTTCCGAAGCCAGCATAGCTTCATCCGATAAGTCTAATACGCTACGGTAATGTGCTTGAAATAAAAAGAACTTTGTAGCCGATGGACTAAATGCTTTACTCAAAAAATCATTTTCACCAGAAAATATCTCTGCAGGTAAAATGTTGTTACCTGTTGATTTTGCCATTTTTCTACTATTCAATGTGAGCATATTGGTATGCATCCAATAATTTACTGGCGATGTATCGTTACTAGCTTCTGCTTGTGCAATTTCACAGTCGTGATGTGGGAATTTTAAATCCATTCCACCTCCGTGAATATCAAACTGCTCGCCTAAATACTTTGTGCTCATTACCGTACACTCTAGGTGCCATCCTGGGAAACCAACTCCCCATGGGGAATTCCATCGCATGATGTGTTGTGGTTCTGCTACCTTCCATAAAGCAAAATCTTGTGGATTTCGTTTTTCAGACTGTCGTTCTAAATCTCGCGTATTCGCTATCATATCATCTAGCTCCCTACCGCTGAGCTTTCCGTACTTGCTAACTTCATTGAATTTGAATACATCAAAATAAACTGAGCCATTAACCTCATATGCAAATCCTCGATCTATTAAATTCTGTGTGGCTTCAATTTGCTCTAGAATATGCCCAGTAGCTGTTGGTTCAATGCTTGGTGGTAACGTATTGAACTTAGCCATTACATCTCGGAAATCTACAGTATAGATTTGCGCTACCTCCATTGGTTCTATTTGTTCCAATCTAGCGCGCTTGGCAATTCGATCTTCGCCATCTTCTGCATCCTCTTCTAAATGACCTACATCGGTAATATTACGTACATAACGAACTTTATATCCTAAGTGCTTTAAATATCGAAAAACTAAATCAAATGAAATGAAAGTGCGACAGTTCCCAAGGTGAACATTGCTGTAAACGGTAGGTCCACAAACATACATTCCAACATAGTCTTCTGTAATAGGTTTAAATAATTCCTTCGCTTTGGTTAGCGAATTGTATATATAAATCTCTTGTTCTTTATAAGGTTTCATCATTCAAAATTGTTTTTATAGCTGGGCTTAAAATAAAACTAGTAGCAAGATAAGTATTTATCCGGCTACTAGTTACTGTGTTTATTATAATATAAAGTATTTTATTTGAATTATATTAAAAGATGGTGTCTAATTTAATATAATTTAAAAATTCTTTACGCACGCTAGGATCTTTAAATTTCCCACCAAATTCACTAGTTACCGTACTGGAATCAATGTCGCGTATTCCTCTAGAGTTTACACAAAGGTGTTTAGCATCTATAACGCAAGCAACATCTTCTGTGCCTAATGCATTTTGCAAATCTTGCACTATCTGCATGGTAAGTCTTTCTTGAACTTGTGGCCGTCTTGCATAATAATCTACAAGGCGATTCATTTTACTTAAACCAATAACTTTACCACTTGAAATATAAGCTACGTGTGCTTTTCCTACAATTGGTAGTAGGTGGTGCTCACAAGTAGAATATAAGGTAATGTTCTTCTCCACTAGCATCTCACCATATTTATACGTATTGTCAAATGTAGATGCATCAGGTCTTTTCTCAGGGTCTAATCCTGAAAAAATTTCTTGAACAAACATTTTTGCGATTCGTTTAGGTGTACCTTGCAGGCTATCATCTTTAAGATCCATACCCAAAGTATGTAGTATGTTTCGCATATCTGCTTCTATAGATGCCATCTTTTCTTCATCACTCATTTCAAATGCATCTGGACGCATAGGAGTTACCGCAGATGTTCCTATATGGTCATCTCCGTAAGCATCTTTAGCATCTACAGAATCCATATTGTTTTCTATCTTCATTTTAAATAAATATAATAATGAGTGCAAAGATACATAATACTATTTGTAATTAAAATAGTTTTGCAAAACATTGCAATCGCTTGATATTATGTGAATTGTATGTTAATTTGTTATCTCCTTCTCTCGCAGGTTTTTTAACATGGTTTCGGTCATTTTATGTAAATCAAAACTATGTTTCCAATCCCAATCCTCTTGTGCTTTACTATCGTCTATACTATTAGGCCAAGAGTCTGCAATGTCTTGCCTGAAATCTGGTGCATAGTCTATAGTGAAGTCAGAGATATACTTTTTAATGGAGGTCGCGATTTCTTCTGGATCGAAACTGACTCCTCCTAAATTATAACTACTACGAATTTTTATATTTTCTGTTGGTGCTTCCATAAGCTGTATGGTGGCCTGAATGGCGTCGTCCATATACATCATAGGTAAGTAAGTTCCGGCTTTTAAAAATGAAGTGTACTTGCCACTTGCTAAGGCTTCATGATATATTTCAATTGCATAGTCTGTGGTGCCGCCACCAGGTGGAGTTTTATAACTGATAAGTCCTGGATAACGAATGCTGCGAACATCTACACCATAGCGGTTGAAGTAATATTCACACCATCTTTCTCCAGTTTGTTTGCTTATACCATACACAGTAGTGGGCTCCATGATAGTAGTTTGCGGAGTATTGTTTGCAGGTGTAGTAGGACCGAAGACGGCAATACTAGATGGCCAAAACACTTTTTGAATACGTTTGTCCTTAGCAAGATTTAATATAATGAATAGAGAATTCATATTCAACTCCCATGCTTTCATAGGCGCTTTCTCTGCTGTTGCCGATAACATAGCTGCCATTAAGTACACAGTTCCTACATTGTATTCGTCAACAACTTTCTCTATTTGTTTTTGGTCTGTAGCATCTAAAATTTCAAATGGGCCAGCATTCATTAATTCTATATTCCCTTTGCGAATATCACTAGCTATTACTTTCTCAGCTCCGTGTAGCTCTCGCAACTTGGCTGTTAGTTCGGAACCTATTTGCCCACTAGCGCCAATAATTAGAATTGTATCGGTCATAATTTAAATTGTTTTGTCGTGCAAATATACAGATTAAAACCACTTGTTTGATTAGCGTCTCAATTAAATTATGATGTTCTTGGTTAATATACATCGAGGTATAATAACATAGAGAAGATGAATATTAGAGATTAATAGAGTAGTTAGAACAGTTGTTTTTATAAGTTTCGAGAAATACTAAAGCCTGCGACTACAAAACAATTCATATTAACCTGTATATTTGTAACGAATAAAATAAATAGGTGTTTTGAAAATAAGATTGCTTTTAGGGATATTGTTCTTCGCTTTGTTTTTCTCTTGCAAGGAAGAGGAGCGTATGACTTTACCAGATCCTACAGATAGTTCTACTAGGTATGATATTCCTGAAGCAGATTTCATTTCTCAAATTGATATAGCTGAAGATGCTACTGCGCAATGGTCGGTATTTAATGAGCTTAAATCCACCTTGGCATCTATACCAAAAGCAGATTTGCGAAGAATCCGAACGCAATCCGAAAAGCTTACACACTATAGCGACTCGCTAAGAAAAACTATGCCAACTTCGTTAGAAACCATGCCTATTAAAACTAGGTTAGATGTGGTTCATGCACGTATTGAATTACTAAATATGACTGCTAATAATTTGCTGGTAGATAGTCTGGAGTTAAAGGAAAATTATAAAGAGACACTTTTAGCATTTAATACGCTCCTACATCAAATAAATGAAAAGTACGAAAAGGATGCTATTCAAAAACAAGGAGAGAAAATCTTCTCTCATGAGCTACAGCAACGTACAAAGGACTCAATATTTAAGATAGAACAAGCGAGAAAACAAAGGCAACAATAAAGATTTTTGCTTGATTACATATATTTATACTATTTTTGGTAGTTAAAAAACAAAACATAACACGAAAACAAACCTAACAACAGATTTTATGAGGAAAACAATAAAAAGTGTTTCTGTAGCTTTAACTACAGTCGCACTACTTAGTTCTTGTGCGCAGGGCGGTAAAACTGAAGCAGAAGAAACCGCTTTAGCCGAAGAAGGAAGAGGAATAAATTTGGAGTACATGGATACCAGTGTAAGTCCAAAAGAAGATTTTTATCGATATGTTAATGGTACTTGGTTAGACGAAACCGAAATCCCTGAAGATAGAACTCGCTGGGGAGGATTTGATATGCTTAGAAAAGATACCGACAATGATATGTTGGCAATCTTAGATGAGGCAAAGGATTCAGGCGAGTATTCTTGGGATAGTGACCAAGGGAAAGCTTTACTTTTATTTGCATCCATACTTGATACGGAAGCAAGAGATGAGCAAGGAGTGCAGCCATTAGAACCAATTTTGAATATTATTGATGGTATTAACTCAGTAGAAGACTTACAAAAAGTTATTGCTGAAAACCCAACTACAGTAAAACACCCTTTCTTTGGATTTTCAGCTTTTTCCAATCCAAATAATAGCGCAGTTAATAGTGCGTATATAACCACTGGTTCTCTAGGTCTTCCAGATCGAGATTATTACTTAGAGGAGGATGAGAAAATGCAAGAAATCCGTGAGCAATATGTAGATCATGTTGCACGCATGTTGCAGTTTATAGGTGATGATGCTGATACGGCAATGGAAAATGCAAAAAAAATCTTGGCTTTCGAAACTAGATTGGTTACTCCACAGCTAGATAAGGTTGCAAGAAGAGACTTTAGAAATTATAACAACCCGCACTCAATAGATGAGGTTCAAAAGCTAGTACCTGCTATCCAATGGGAGTCTTTCCTTACCAATTTAGGTGTAGAAGAAATGCCTGAGCAGATTTTGGTTATGCAACCTGAATATATGAAGGAACTTCAAAAAGTGCTTGCAGAGGGAGATGTAGATCTTTGGAAAACTATTATGCGATGGGATGTTATAAACAGCGCTGCTAGTAGTTTATCTAGTGAAATTGATAGAGCAAATTGGGAGTTTTACAGTAAAACCCTTTCAGGTGCCAAAGAACAGCGTCCACTTAGAGAACGTGCTTTAAGCAGTGTAAATGGCATGATTGGAGAAGCGGTTGGAAAGCTTTATGTAGATCAGAAGTTCCCTCAAGAAGCTAAGGAAAAAGCAGAGGTAATGATTGCTGATATCATCGATGCATTCCAGTCTAGAATAGAAAATTTAGATTGGATGGGCGAAGAAACCAAAGTAAAGGCGATAGATAAATTAGATAAGTTTACTGTAAAAATAGGTTATCCAGATAAATGGAAAGATTACTCTAATCTTGAAGTAAAAGAAGGTCAGTCTTTTTATGAAAATGCTATAGCGGTTTCAAACTGGCACTTTAACCGAACTTTAGAAAAAATAGACCAGCCTGTAGATCGAACAGAGTGGGGTATGTCACCTCAAACAGTGAATGCTTACTTCTCGCCTTTAAATAATGAGATTGTATTCCCTGCGGCGATATTACAGCCACCATTCTATGACTACAAAGCAGACGATGCAGTGAACTACGGTGGTATCGGAGCAGTAATCGGTCACGAAATTTCCCATGCATTTGACGATAGCGGTTCTAGATTCGATGGTGATGGAAACCTGAATAACTGGTGGACTGATGAGGATTTAGAGCAGTTTTCTGAGCGTACTAAGAGTTTAGCAGACCAGTATAGTGCAATAGAAGTACTGGATGGAGTATATGTAAATGGTGAGTTTACTTTAGGAGAAAACATTGGAGACCTAGGTGGTGTATTAGGTGCTTATGATGGATTGATGAATCATTTAGAGGAAGTGGGGCGCCCAGGTGAAATCGATGGCTTTACTCCAGAGCAGCGGTTCTTTATGAACTGGGCCACTATATGGAGGTCTAAATCACGTGAAGAAGCTTTACGAAATATGATTAATACCGATCCGCACTCGCCTGCACAAGTACGTGGTGTGCAACCATTATTGAATATAGATGCATTTTACGAAGCATTCGACATTCAAGAAGGCGATGCTATGTATTTAAGTCCAGAGGAAAGAGTAAGAATCTGGTAATTTTAAATTCATTTAGACTATAAAAAACCACTTCTGCAAAGAGGTGGTTTTTTGTTTATATTCTATTCGGATTTGCTACGTACAAGTAAATAACGCTTGCCTCCATGAATACTTAAGTAGCCTTGATCGTAAACAAAATAATAGGTTTTATTTGCTTTAGTAACATAAATGCTAGTAAACAACTCGAAATTAAATCCTTCAAGAGATAGAGTTTGCCGAGCTACCGTTGTTTTATCGGTAGTATTATACTTTGTTAAAATCTGATAGTTTTTCCGCAATTGCGAATTGGTACGTTTTATCAACGCATTCTTTTCTCTGTTTTTAGCGTTGTTAAAACTATTTCTGCAGCTATCATTACAAAACTTCTTATCTAATCTTCCCCGGAGCTGCTCCCCACACTCCAAACACTTACGCTCTTCCATTTTCATTGTATAATGTGTAGTTATTTTTCTAATCAAGTGTGAAGAACACTTGCTTTATGTAAATATAATGAAAATAATAAGGATGAATGATTAGGGGTGCTGAGCGATACGTATAATTTTTGAGGTTTAAGGGCAAGTAAAGTGATTGGAAAATTAAATGGTATAGATATAAAGTGTATTTGAAGTTGTATTTATAACATATACAATGGGATACTTACTTTAAATTTCTGTATTTTTGCCGTTTGAATTCAAGAAAATAGTAATATGAGCAAAAAGTTTACAGAATACAGTGGATTAGATTTGCCTAAAATGGCTGATGAAATACTTGATTTTTGGAATAAAGAGTCGATTTTCGAAAAAAGTATTAGTAGTCGAGAAGGTAAGGAACCGTTTATATTTTTTGAAGGACCGCCTTCAGCAAACGGAACTCCAGGTATTCACCACGTAATGGCTCGAACGGTTAAAGATATTTTTTGTCGTTACAAAACGCAAAAAGGATTTTTAGTAGAGCGTAAAGCAGGATGGGACACCCACGGGTTGCCTATAGAGCTTGGCGTAGAAAAAGAATTGGGAATAACCAAAGAGGATATAGGCAAGAAAATAAGCGTAGAGGAGTATAACGAAGCATGTAAGAAGGCTGTAATGCGTTATACTGATGAATGGAATGAACTTACCGAAAAATCAGGATACTGGGTAGACATGAAAGACCCTTATGTTACCTATCACTCTAAATACATGGAAACCGTATGGTGGTTATTAAAAGAAATTTACAATAAAGATCTTTTATATAAAGGTTACACCATACAGCCATATTCACCAAAAGCTGGTACAGGACTAAGTTCACATGAACTAAACCAACCAGGTGCCTATCAAGAGGTAACCGATACTACAGTGGTAGCACAGTTTAAAGCTATACCAGATTCCTTGCCAGAGGATATTAAAAATATAACTAAAAACGTTGCTTTATTAGCTTGGACAACTACACCGTGGACACTACCTAGTAATACCGCTCTAACCGTAGGTCCGAAAATAGAGTATGTATTGGTGCGCAGCTATAATCAATATACTTTTAAGCCAATAAATGTACTCTTAGCTAAAGACTTAGTAGCCGCACAGTTTAATGGCATATACCAAGCAGTAGATTCTATGGACGAAGTGACTGCATATAAAGAAGGTGATAAGAAAATACCTTATTATATCGCTACTACGATTCTTGGAAAGGATTTAGAAGAAGTCCGTTACGAGCAGCTGTTGCCATACGCTTTGCCAGATTCAAATCCGGAGAATGCATTCAGAGTAATTCTTGGAGATTTTGTTACCACAGAAGATGGTACGGGAATAGTGCATACTGCCCCTACATTTGGAGCCGATGACGCCCTAGTTGCTAAAGAAGCTACCCCAGAAGTACCACCTATGTTGGTAAGAGATGAAAGTGATAATCTTGTACCATTAGTAGATTTACAAGGAAGGTTCCGACCGGAGATGAAGGAACTAGCTGGGAAATATGTGAAGAATGAATATTATGATGACGGCGAAGCACCTGAACGATCGGTAGATGTAGAAATTGCTATACAACTTAAAGAAGATAACAAAGCATTTAAAGTAGAGCGCTATTCACATAGCTACCCTAACTGTTGGAGAACTAATAAACCAATTTTATACTATCCATTAGACTCTTGGTTTATAGAGGTTACCAAGTTTAAAGATCGTATGCACGAACTAAATAAGACCATAAACTGGAAACCAAAATCTACTGGAGAAGGGCGATTCGGAAATTGGCTTGCCAATGCTAACGACTGGAACTTATCCCGTTCTCGCTATTGGGGAATCCCGCTTCCAATTTGGCGTACCGAAGATAATACAGAAGAAATCATCATTGGTTCGATTGAGGAACTCAAGAGTAAGATGACGAAAGCTGTAGAAGCTGGATTTATGGAGAAAGATATATACGAAGATTTCGTTGTAGGAGATTTCTCTAGTGAAAACTACGATAAGGTAGACTTGCATAAGAATATTGTAGACGAAATTGTATTAGTTTCTTCTACAGGTAAACCAATGTATAGAGAAGCGGACCTAATCGATGTGTGGTTCGATAGTGGAAGTATGCCTTATGCGCAATGGCACTATCCATTCGAGAATAAAGAGAAGGTTGAAAAAGCTTGGCGTAAAGCCGACTTTATTGCAGAAGGGGTAGACCAAACTAGAGGTTGGTTCTATACGCTACACGCTATTGCTACCATGATTTTCGATGATGTTGCGTATAAGAATGTGGTGTCTAACGGACTAGTGCTTGACAAAGACGGCCACAAAATGTCGAAAAGTTTAGGAAACGCTACAGATCCGTTCGAAACCTTAGAGAAGTATGGTCCCGATGCTACGCGTTGGTATATGGTAAGCAACGCTAATCCATGGGATAACTTGCGCTTCGATGAAAATGGAATAGGAGAAGTTCGAAATAAATTCTTTGGAACGCTTTATAACACGTATTCCTTTTTTAGCTTATATGCCAAT
This sequence comes from Flavobacteriaceae bacterium, assembly GCA_035302145.1. Taxonomy (GTDB): domain Bacteria; phylum Bacteroidota; class Bacteroidia; order Flavobacteriales; family Flavobacteriaceae; genus JAJYTI01. Next base: position 10,621 of record DATGSX010000175.1, read on the forward strand.
ATAGATGGGTTTACTTATAGCGAAGAAGATATTGCTTTGGAAGACAGACCAGAAATGGATCGTTGGATTCTATCAGAATTACATAGTCTAATTAAAAAGGTAGATAGCTACTTTAATGACTACGAACCAACAAGAGCTGCACGAGCTATTTCCGATTTTGTATTGGAAAACTTAAGTAATTGGTATGTTCGTTTAGGAAGAAGACGTTTCTGGCGAGGTAGTTACGAACAAGACAAAATATCGGCTTACCAAACTTTATTTACTTGTTTGGAGGTAGTTGCTAGATTGTCAGCACCAATAGCACCATTTTACAGTGATAGGCTTTATATAGATTTATTTAATGGAGTAAACAAAGAAGCAAAAGAATCGGTTCATTTAAGCGATTTCCCTGTCTTTAATAAAGCCTATATCGATGCAAAGCTAGAACGTAAAATGCGACGTGCACAGAAAATTACTTCTCTAGTATTTTCATTAAGACAAAAAGAGAAGATAAAGGTTCGACAGCCTTTACAAAAGGTTATGATTCCAGTGCTTAACGAAGCTATGCGAAAAGATATATCTGAAGTCAAAGACTTAATCCAATCAGAAGTAAACGTAAAAGAGGTAGAGTTAATCGATGAGGACTCAGGTATTTTAGTAAAACAAGCAAAGCCTAATTTTAAAGTGTTGGGGCCTCGTTTTGGTAAGAATATGAGGTTCGTTGCACAAGCGATTAATAGCATGGACCAAGAGGCGATTAATAAAGCAGAAAAAGAAGGTTCGATTGTGATTGATGTAGATGGAAATCCTGAGACAATTACTTTAGAAGAAATTCAAATTAGTCCACAAGATATAGAGGGTTGGCAAGTAGCTTCATATGAGGACATTACGGTAGCGCTGGATGTAATTATAACTCCAGATTTGAAAAATGAAGGAATAGCAAGAGATTTAGTAAGTCAAATACAAAACTTACGTAGAGACTCTGGATTTGAAGTAACCGATAGAATTCAAGTGATTTTAAAGGAAACCGAAAGTTTGAAAGTTGCGGTAATGGAAAATATTTCCTATATTAAACAAGAAACCTTAACAGATAACCTAGAGTTTGTTGAGGAGTTAGATGGCGGAAGTCCATTAACTTTCGATAATATTGATTCGGAAATAAAAATTAAGAAGAACATTAAATAAAATTAAGATATGGAGCAAAATGTAAAAACAAAGTTCAGTGATGCAGAATTGCAAGAGTTTAAAGAGATTATTTTAGATAAAATAGCAAAAGCTCAAGAGCATTTAGATCTTATACATAGTTCATATAGGAACGACTCTGATAATGGAACAGATGATACTTCACCTACATTCAAAGCTTTTGAAGAGGGTAGTGAGGTGATGAGTAAAGAGGCAAACTCACAGCTGGCAATTCGTCAGGAAAAATTCATCCGTGACCTTAAAAATGCCTTAATCCGTATAGAGAATAAAACCTATGGGATATGCAGAGTTACTGGAAAACTAATAAATAAAGAAAGACTAAAGCTAGTACCACATGCTACGCTTAGTATAGAAGCAAAGAACTTACAGAAATAGTTTAAGCATTAAACTCCCTAATCTTTAGTCTAAAAATCACTGTGTCATTATATACAAAGCCGGTTTTAATAAACCGGCTTTTGTTGTATCTATACATTAAATTGTATGGAAAGGGAAGGTTAGGAAAGCTTTGTAGATAAAACCTCCTAAAACACAATTAAATATTTATTTTTGCTATAAAAATTTTACTATGAGCTTACGTAAAGCCGGCTTTTTAATCGCTTTAATTTTGATTATAGATCAAGTGTCTAAAATCTATATCAAAACCAATTTTACTTTAGGAGAAGAAGTATTTGTATTCGAGTGGTTTCGAATTTTATTTGTAGAAAATGAAGGCATGGCTTGGGGCATGAAACTCCCTGGATCTTATGGAAAACTTCTATTAACCCTTTTCCGATTAGTGGCAATAGTAGGAATAGGGTATTGGCTTTACGACTCTATCAAAAAACAACTACCAAAAGTGGTTCTGTTAGCCTTATGCTTGGTGTTTGCTGGTGCGCTAGGAAATATTGTAGACTCTGTTTTTTATGGTCTAATCTTTGACGATAGCTTAGGCAAAGTGGCAAGTATATTTCCAGAAGCAGGTGGCTATGCCAGCCTTTTTCATGGAAAAGTGGTAGATATGTTGTATTTCCCAATTTGGTCTGGGTACTTGCCCGAATGGATTCCTTTTAAAGGAGGCGATTATTTTGTGTTCTTTGAACCGGTATTTAATATAGCCGATACCTCTATTAGTATTGGAATTGGGCTACTCTTATTATTTAACAAATCAGCATTTCCAAAACCAACCTCTGCATCACAGAACGTAGAAGAAAAACAAACTTCTTAGAAAGTATAAACTTTTGTTGGTGTAATGCAGTAGTCTAAAGGCACATCATGTGCTTCTGTTGGAATATTATCTTCTGGCTCAAAAAACGAAAGCCCCACAAATAGCGTGTCTGCATTGGTTTGTGATAAAAAATTATCATAAAATCCTTTTCCATACCCAGTTCGGCTCCCATTTTTATCATAGGCTAATAAGGGTACGAAGACTACTTGAATATTTTTAACTGGAATTGCAATCCCATCTACAGGTTCGGGAACACCAAAAGCTCCAATTTTTATACGAGTACTGTCTTGTAATAAAATGTGTTTTAACTCATTGTTTTTCTTCATAACCGGTACGCAGATATTCTTATCTTTGCCTTGTAATACATGAAGAAGGTATTCCGTGTTGATTTCTTTTTTCTCGCTGATAGATAAAAAAATGTGATAATACGTCCTATCCCAAATGGGCATTTTTAATGCTTGATTTGCAATGGCTAGACTTTTACTCTCTATTTCTTCTTCGCTTAATTCTGCTCTACGAGCGATGTAGTGTTTTCTTAATGCCGTTTTATCCATTAGGTTTAATTGTTTAGATCCTTAGAAATATGAAAAATAGCATCGCCTTTATATACAATTGGCGATTGGTTGGTATTGATGACGTATCCAGCATTTGGAGCTAACACCTTGTATCGCATGGTGCCAAATGGATCGGTGATAGTTGCCATGAACTCTCCTTTTTCTACATACTTACCATGTTTTATTTTTAAATGAAACAAACCGCTTTTAGCCGCTCTTATCCATTTGGTGCTACTAATAAGTACGCTGTCTCTTTCTGCGGGATCAGCAGTAAAAGTATCGTCTAACATTCCTAGGTGATCTAGAAAACGCTTTACACCTCTTAGCCCTTCCATAACAATATGTTTGTTACCTTCATTGGTTTTTCCGCCTTCGAATAGCAGCATAGGAATTCCGAGCTTATCTGCTGTACTACGATAGGTTTTTTTTATGTTTTTTGAGTGAACAATAAATGGAGCGTTAAAAACTTTCGCCAAGCTTAACAATCTTTTATTCCCTGGTTTTATTCGTATTTGTGGGGCGTTAAATCGCTGCGCTCCTCCAGCATGGAAGTCTAAACAGTAGTCTACATGAGGTAATACTTCTTTTGTAAAGCGATAGGCAACTTGACTTGCTAAGGAACCGCTTCTTATTCCTGGAAAACATCTATTTAAATCTCTCCCATCTGGAAATTCACGTGTACCGTTCAAAAAACCGAAGATGTTTAAAATAGGAATGCAGATTATAGTGCCAATTTTAGGATTGGTTATTTTTCTAGAAATTAAATTCCGAATGATTTCCACACCATTTATCTCATCGCCATGAATCCCACCTGTTAATAGCACCACAGGTCCAGGCTTGGTAGAGCGCTTTATTATAATAGGAATTTCTACATTAGTAGTTGTATATAACTTTGCGATGTTAAAGTCTATTGTTTTGCTTTCTCCTGGTTTTATGACCTCACCTAAAATTTTTAACTCATTATTTTCAATCATCTTATCCATAATATACTTCAATGAAAGTCTGTGTTAAACGCTTCGTTCTATGTAAGCAATAATACTGCGTGAAATGTTTCTTCCTGTTGTGGTTTCTATGCCTTCTAAACCTGGACTCGAGTTTACTTCTAAAACTACCGGACCATTGTTTGATTGTAATATGTCTACACCACAAACACCGAGGTCTAAAGACCGAGCTGCTTGTAATGCAATTTTTTCTTCTTCGTAACTTAACTTTACTACTTCGGACGTGCCACCCCTATGTAAATTGGATCGGAACTCTCCCTCTTTTCCCTGTCTACGCATAGAGGCAACAACAACCCCATCTATTACAATAGCTCGAAGATCGGCACCTTTTGATTCAGCGATATATTCTTGAATTAAAAACTTTACATTTGCAGCTTGTAGGGCCTCTATCAATGCAAGTGTCCCTTTATAAGATTCAGTAAGAATTACCCCTTGACCGTGGGTTCCTTCTAATAATTTTATAATCATTTGGTCGCTTTTCATGGTGTCCATTATAGCTTCCACATTATAGCCTAAACCTAAAATCGTTTTTGGGACTGGCACTTTAGCTCTAGCCATAATCTGCATACTTGTCCATTTATCCCTAGAATCAAGAATAGACTGAGAAGAGACGGTTGAAAAAACGCCCATACTCTCAAAATGTCGTACAATATTCGATCCGTAATAAGTTACCGAAGCACCAATACGCGGTATTACCGCATCTAAATCTTCGAGCATTTCATCGTGATAAAAAATTTGTGGCCCACTGTCAATTACTGCTGGACTGCAATAAGTTGCATCGATTATTTGAACGGAATGTCCGCGTCGCTCTCCTGCACGTAATAGGCTTTGTGTGGAATATAAGTAAGCACCTCGAGATAAAATGGCAATTTTCATTAGATATAAGCCGTTGTTAATAAAAAAATATAAATAAACTGATCAAGTTATAAAACCAAAGATGCTTAATTCTTTTTAAGAAACCTATTGCCATAACAAAAATTAGAGATGTAAAAGGGATTGCACCTAATATAAAAGTCTAGTTCAGTAAAAATAACCTATAAATAATAAAGATACGAAAATCTAAAATATTTGTCTTCCGATTTTCTATCGACTACCTTTGATTTAATTATGGAAGAATTACCTATTAAGTTACAACTAGCTACACTACCTAAAAGCCCTGGGGTTTATCAGTTCTATGATAAGGATGAGAAAATCCTTTATGTTGGCAAGGCAATCAATTTAAAGAAAAGAGTATCCTCTTACTTTAATAAAACCCATGATAGCGCTCGTACTAGAATGTTGGTAAAGCGTATTGTGCAAATAAAGCACATTGTAGTAGAAACGGAAACTGATGCACTCCTTCTAGAGAATAACTTGATAAAAGAATACCAGCCAAGGTACAATGTACTTCTTAAAGATGATAAGACATATCCGTGGATATGTATAAAAAACGAGCGCTTCCCTCGTGTATTCCATACACGGAATTTAGTGAAAGATGGTTCGGAATACTTCGGGCCTTACACAAGTATGAGAACGGTTCGAACATTGCTAAATCTTATACGATCTTTATATCCCTTACGAACATGTAATTATTTATTGTCAAGGGAAAATGTTTCGGAAGGGAGATATAAGGTTTGTTTGGAATATCATATAGGTAACTGTCTAGGTCCTTGCGAAGGACTACAAACAGAAGAGGACTATATGAAAAACATAGATGCAGTTAGAAATATAATTCGAGGTGATTTCCGAGGTTTACTACAAGAGTTTAGGGCGAAAATGAAAGCTCATGCCGAGAACATGGAATTTGAAATGGCCCAGCAAATCAAGGAAAAAATAGATACGTTAGAAAGCTACCACTCTAAGTCAACTGTAGTAAATCCCAAAATTCACAATGTTGATGTATTCACTGTCTTATCGGATGAAAGTTTTGGGTATGTAAATTTCTTGCAAATCGCTTTCGGTAGAGTTATTCGTTCGCATACAATGGAAATAAGAAAGAAAATGGAGGAGTCGGATAAAGAGTTATTACGACTTGCCATTATCGAATTACGTGAGCGTTTTAATTCCCAATCAGAGGTGGTTTATTTGCCATTTTCATTAAATTTAGGGGAGTATGTAAAAGTGGAAGTTCCTAAAATAGGCGATAAGAAACATATTGTAGACCTATCATTAAGGAATGCAAAATATTTTAGGATGGAGCGATTCAAACAAATGAAGATTGTCGATCCAAAGCGACATGAAAATCGTATTCTTACGCAGATGAAAACCGATTTGCGTATGAACGAACTACCAAGACATATAGAGTGTTTTGACAATAGTAATTTACAGGGAACAAATCCAGTGGCAGCTTGCGTGGTGTTTAAAAATGCTAAGCCAAGCAAACGAGACTATCGAAAATTTAATATAAAATCGGTAGAAGGTCCAGATGACTATGAGTCGATGCGCGAAGTGGTATATAGACGCTATAAACGTCTTTTAGAAGAAGAGGATCCTTTACCACAATTAATTGTAATCGATGGCGGTAAAGGACAACTGAATGCAGCGTTAGAAAGTTTAAGCCATTTAAATTTAGAAAATAAAATAGCTGTTATTGGGATAGCCGAAAGGTTGGATGAAATATTTGTTCCAGACGATCCAATTCCACTATTTATTGACAAAAGCTCCGAAACCTTAAGAGTAATTCAGCAACTCAGAAATGAAGCACATCGGTTTGGACTTAGCTTTCATAGGCAGAAAAGAAGTAAAAATGCTTTGCATAGTGATTTAGAGAATATTCCAGGTGTAGGACCGAAAACAATCGAGAGGTTATTGCGTCATTTTAAGAGCTTAAAAAGAATAAAATCAGCTAACTTTGAAGAGCTATCCAGTGTAGCTGGAAATGCAAGAGCAACTGCTATAATAGAATATTATAAAGACAATATATGAGAATTATAACTCTACTAACATGTTTACTTTGTATCTGGGGTGTAAGAGCACAAGACTCGACGCTTACTATAAAAAAACCAACGGACGACCTTAAAGTGGGTTTGGTTCTTAGTGGAGGTGGAGCAAAGGGTTTTGCCCATATAGGAGTGTTAAAAGTTCTTGAGGAAAATGGCGTGCGCGTAGATTACATTGCTGGAACTAGTATGGGAGCTATTGTAGGTGGTTTATATGCTTCCGGATATACAGCAAACGAGTTAGATTCCATTATATCTAAAACAAACTTTACTTCCTTAATACAAGATTTGATTCCTAGAGGTGCAATGACATTCTATGAAAAAGAAGAGTCAGAACGCTATGTGCTTACATTACCATTCGACAGGTTTAAACTTGGTTTTCCTAGTGGAATATCTAGAGGACAGAATGTTTACAGCCTGCTTTCTAGGTTAACCCAGCATGTGAGTGATATAGAGGATTTCTCTAAACTTCCTATCCCTTTCTTATGTATTGCAACTGATATAGAAACTACCGAAGAGGTAATTTTAGATAGTGGTTCGTTAGCACAAGCTATTTCTGCTAGCGGTGCCTTACCATCATTATTTAACCCTAAATACATAGATGGAAAACTTTTGTTGGATGGTGGTATTGTAAACAATTTCCCTGTAGATGAAATAAAGTCGAAAGTAGATATTATCATTGGAGTAGACGTACAAGATGGGTTGAGGGATAAAAGTGAGTTGAACTCTATGGTAGACGTGCTTATGCAATTAAGTACTTTTACTACAACACGAGGTATGGATGATAAAAAAGGTGAAGTGGACGTGTACATGCATCCAGATATAGGTGAGTATACAGTAATGTCATTTGATAAAACTAAGGAGATTATAGCATCGGGTGAAAAAGTAGCAAATGAACAAAAAGAATTACTTCAGCAAATAAGCAAATTACAAAAGCCTTCCGATAGGGTATATGAGAAAATTATTATTCCAGACTCTATTGCAATATCCGAGATAAATATTAGAGGGAATGAAAACTATACAAGATCTTATATACTGGGTAAGTTAAAGTTACAGTCGGATACCAAAGTTAGTTTCAATGATTTTGATTTAGGAATTTACAACCTGCTTGCAACAAGAAACTTTTCAAGTATTGACTTTGATTTTAATGAGCAAGAAGATGATAGATATATAGCGAATTTCTTTTTACGGGAAAGTCCAACCAAACAATATTTTCGAATTGCAGCACATTACGATGATGTATACAAAACCTCCGCATTATTAAATTTAACAAGAAAACGTTTACTAACTGCTAATGATATAGTTTCATTAGATTTTATTGTAGGGGATAATCTTCGATATCAGTTTGATTATTATGTAGATAAAGGAAATTATTGGAGTTATGGGTTTAACTCAAAGTATGATACTTCCGAAGTGGATGCAAACGTAAGTTTATTGGACCCGGAATTTGATGATCTTGGCGAAACACCAGATATAAATAGACTTACTGTTATACATAACATATTTAGAAATAGGTTGTATTTAGAAACCTTATTCAAGCGTCATTTTCTCGTAGGAGTTGGAGCCCAACATAAATGGTTGCGAGTTTACTCCAATACATTCGGACTGGATGATAAGAGTACTGAAACGGTTTTCGATAATTCAAACTACTATAGTGCTGTGGGATATATTATGTTCGATACACTAGATGATACATTTTACCCAGATAATGGTATTTATTTAAGAGGGGATATAGAGCAATTGTTATATACCAAAGGAAGAAATAAATCTAATGGCTCTTTTAGTGTAGTTCGTGGACAAGCTGTAGGAGCCATGCCAATGGCCAAAAATCTCACATTTATTGGTGGCTTAGAAGCAGGATTTGTTTTAGGTAGACAACATACAAGAACTATGGATTTTCTGCTGGGTGGATTTGGATACTCATCTATGCATAACATGGTGCAACTTTATGGCTATGCGCCATTTAGCTTACGTGGAGATTCATACTTTACAGTAAAAGCAGAAGTAGACTTTGAATTTTACCCTAAAAACCATATCAACTTTGCATATAATATTGCCAATGTAGGAGATGATTTATTCGAATCAAAAGAGTTTTATAGTAAAATACAATATACAGGCTTTGCTATAGGCTACGGAATAGAAACGTTCTTAGGACCGATAGACATAAAATATTCCTACTCTCCAGAATTGAAAAACTCCGAGTTTTATGTTGTTGTAGGTTATCCATTCTGATTTATACTTTAAAGATAAAATACTATAAAGTAAGCTATCTGAGTTATTTATTGTTGTACAAGTATATTTCCTTGGTAGTTTCCCACCAAGTTTTATGGGTTTTGATAAAAAAAACCGATATTTGATAAAACATAAAATATTATGCCGTTTTATCATCGATTAGGAAAGATACCGCCAAAGCGCCATACGCAATTCCGCAAGCCTGATGGTGGCTTGTATTACGAACAGTTATTTGGAACCATAGGTTTCGATGGAATGTATAGTAACCTATATCATATACATCGACCAACCCAAGTAAAAGAAATTGGGAAAAGATATTCAGTAGCACCCGATATTTCTGACGCAAACAATATAAAGTCTTTGTTGCTTCATGGGTTTAAAGTGCCACCAACTGAAGATTTTCTCGAGAGTAGAAAAATAATACTTACCAACTCCGACTGTCATATAGCACTAGCTGCACCAAAAAAATCTATGACGGAGTATTTCTATAAAAACTCCGCTTCCGATGAGGTGTTGTTTATTCATAAAGGGAGTGGAACATTAAAAACTTTAATGGGTAATATTCCATTTGAGTATGGAGATTATTTAGTAATTCCAAGAGGTATTATTTACCAAATTGAGTTCGATACCGAAGACAATCGATTGCTAATTGTTGAAACTAGTGATCCGGTTTATACTCCGAAACGTTATAGAAACTGGTTTGGACAACTCTTAGAACACTCGCCGTTTTGTGAAAGAGATTTTAGAGCACCCTCCGAGTTAGAGCCTCACGATGAGGTTGGGGATTTCTTGATGAAGATAAAGAAAAATGATGAAATATTAGAGTTGGTATATGCCACACATCCTTTTGATGTAGTTGGATACGATGGGTTTAATTTCCCTTATGCCTTCTCTATTCATGATTTTGAACCCATAACAGGGCGTATTCATCAACCACCGCCGGTGCATCAAACCTTCGAAACTGCTGGGTTAGTTATTTGTAGTTTCGTGCCAAGATTATATGACTATCATCCCGATGCAATTCCTGCACCTTATAACCATAGTAATATTGATAGCGATGAGGTGCTTTATTATGTGGATGGGGATTTCATGAGTAGAAATAATATTGATGTTGGCTATGTTTCGTTACATCCAGCAGGTATTCCACACGGACCACATCCAGGAGCAGCAGAAAGAAGTATTGGTAAAAAAGGAACCGAAGAACTTGCAGTCATGGTAGACACATTTAAACCATTGAAGGTGACAAAAGAAGCAGAAAAACTTGCCGATGAAGACTATTACAAGTCTTGGTTAGAATAACTGAAATTTAAAACTTTAAAAAATAAAATAATAATGAGTGAAAAAAAGAATATAGAGTCTGTAGAATATGGATTGGAAAAGATTTTTGATGGAGCACAGGACTTCTTGCCATTACTAGGAACAGATTACGTTGAATTTTATGTTGGGAATGCTAAGCAAGCTGCACATTACTACAAAACAGCTTTCGGATTTCAATCAGAGGCCTATGCAGGGCTAGAAACAGGAGTTAAAGATCGTGCATCTTATGTACTGAAGCAAGATAAAGTAAGAATAGTTTTGACTACTGCATTAAACAGTGAGTCACCAATAGGAGAGCATGTGAAAAAACATGGTGATGGAGTAAAGGTGATAGCACTTTGGGTAGACGATGCGCGCAAGGCTTATGAGGAAACTACGAAGCGTGGTGCTAAATCCTACATGGAGCCAACTGTAGAAAAAGACGAGCATGGAGAGGTGGTAAGATCAGGAATATATACCTATGGGGAAACCGTTCATATGTTCGTAGAACGAAAAAATTACAAAGGTACTTTCTTACCAGGGTATCAGAAGTGGGAATCCGATTATAATCCAGAGCCAGTTGGTTTTAAATATATAGACCATATGGTAGGAAACGTAGATTGGAATCAAATGAATAAGTGGGTAAAATGGTATGAAGACGTGATGGGGTTTGTAAACTTCTTGTCTTTTGATGATAATCAGATTCATACAGAATACTCTGCGCTAATGTCTAAGGTAATGGCAAATGGTAATGGGCGTATTAAATTCCCTATCAACGAACCAGCCGAAGGGAAAAAGAAATCTCAAATAGAAGAGTACTTAGATTTTTACGAAGGAGAGGGGGTACAGCACATTGCTGTTGCAACCGACGACATTATTAAAACTGTTTCGGATATGCGTAGCCGCGGCGTAGAATTTTTGTCTGTACCACCGCAAGCTTACTACGATTCAGTGCCATTACGATTAGGTAAATTCGACCATGAGTTGAAAGAAGATATTGACAAGCTACAAAAACTTGGCATTATGATTGATGCTGATGAGGAAGGGTATTTACTGCAAATATTCACTAAGCCAGTGGAAGACCGTCCTACATTATTTTACGAAGTAATTCAAAGAATGGGAGCCAAAGGTTTTGGCGCAGGTAACTTTAAAGCGCTTTTTGAATCTATAGAAAGAGAACAAGAGCGTCGTGGAACACTATAATTTCATGTTTTTTAAAGCTTTATAATTCATAAAACCCTATCTATATTAAACTAGGTAGGGTTTTTGAAAATATTTGAGAAAATACACCACGGTATTTAACTACTAAACACAATAAATTATTATGAAGAAATTTTTGTTTTTTATTTTCTTCTTGTCAGTTTCCTTAAGCTTCGGACAAGCTTCCGAGAAGGCTTTTGGCGATGGTGAGTATTTTCGTTTTCGCGTTCATTATGGATTATTAACAGCAGGATATGCCGAGTTGAGTGTAAAATCCACTAACCTAGAGGGAAAGCCTGTTTATCATGTTAAAGGATACGGGCGAACAAGAGGGGTTTCTCGGTTGTTTTTTAAAGTAGAGGACACCTACGAAACATATCTCGATAAAGATAATTACCAACCTTATCGTTTTATTAGAGATATTTATGAGGGTGGCTATACCAAAGACATAGTTATGAACTTCGATCATCCTAATCTCTCGGTATTGGTAAATGATAGAAAACACAAAACGGAAGAGATATTTACTATAAAAGAACAAACACAAGATTTGCTCTCAAGCTTCTATTACCTGCGTAATAATATTGATAGAAATAGTCTCAACGAAGGCGATGACATGGATATTAATATCTTTTTCGACAAGGAAAACTACACCATGCGATTGAGGTTTTTAGGTAGAGAAGTACTACGAACCCCTTTTGGTAGAGTTAAGACCTTGAAGTTTAGACCATATGTACAGTCTGGTAGAGTATTTAAAGAAAGGGAAAGCTTAACAATTTGGGTTAGTGATGATGAAAATAAAATACCGCTTTTACTGCAAGCAGAATTAGCTGTAGGATCACTAAAAGCAACTTTAGTTGAGTATAAGAATCTACAAAGAGAGCTCAAAACAGAATAACAAACACAATTATGCTAATAAAACGAAAATTTTAGCACTAGAAACTGTAGAAATTCATGTATTATATGGATGTTTGTCGTGGTATGTCGTATAGTGTGTTAAAACCAGTTTGGGAAAAATCAATAAAATTGTGAGAAAATCCGGAATATTATTATTAGTTGCACTTTTGCAGTTAGCCTGTAATACAACAAAGAAAGACGAAAAAACCTTAGCTAAAAATCAAGCGAATACGGAAGACGCTATAATTAAAAAGGCAGAACCCATAGTAGAATATGGTTTTGTTTTAGATGATTTAGAGATAGTACGCGATACCATCCGTTCTGGTGATACCTTTGGTGCTATTTTAAGCTCTCACGGTGTTTCACAAGTCGATATATTAAAAATAGCCAATGACTATAAAGACACTTTCGATGTACGTAGAATTAGAAAAGGAAAGCCTTACGCAATAATAAAGGCCAAAGATTCTTTAAACACTACAAAAGCATTTGTTTACGAAAAGGATTTGGTAGAATATACCGTCATCGATTTGGATGAAGAAATAAAGGTTGAGAACAAACAAAGAAAAGTCACCTATAAAGAACATTATGCACAGGGGGTTATTACTAGTTCTTTAGCACAAGCGCTACATGAGCAAAACTTAAGTCCATTAATGACTGATCGCTTAGCAACAATATATGCATGGACAATAAACTTTTTTAAATTACAAAAGGACGATAAATTCAAAGTGGTTTATACTCAAAAATACATTAACGATACTATTCCAGTAGGACTAGGTGAGATAAAAGCAGCTGTTTTTGAACATGCAGGAAAGCCTTTGTACTCTTTTAACTTCTCACCGGAGAAAGGCGACATGTTTACAGATTATTTTGATGAAGAGGCTAATAACTTACGTCGCGCCTTCTTGAAAGCACCAGTAGAGTTTAGTCGCATATCCTCACGATATAATTTAAATAGGCGAATAGCGTATTACGGAAATAGAGTTCGACCACATTTAGGGACAGACTTCGCTGCACCAATCGGTACGCCAATACTAGCTACAGCCGATGGAGTAGTAACTGCTTCGGCAAGACGTGGTGGTAATGGTAATTATGTAAAGATTCGACACAATTCTACATACGAAACTCAATACTTGCACATGAAAAGTAGAAATGTAAAGGTAGGTGATTATGTTCGTCAAGGAGACGTTATAGGTTGGGTAGGCATGACAGGGAATACTAGCGGGCCGCATGTTTGTTACCGCTTTTGGAAGAATGGAGAGCAAGTAGATCCATTTAAAGAAGATCTACCAGCATCAGAACCATTAGAAAAAGAATTTCATGAAGAGTATTTCGCATTTATCAAGCCTTTAAAAGAGAAGCTAGATAACATAGCTTACAATTAAAATAGTATTTACAGAATTTATTTTAAGCGGGAATCGTAATTTAATACGATTCCCGTTTTGCATTCATATAGGATTATTACCGTCTTGTTTCAGTATTGTTACATTGCTATTACATTTGCGTATAATAGAAATTTTATTGTGTTTTTTATAAAGAAAAGGTGTATTTTTGGCCTGTATTACTAATTCAATCAAAATACGTATGAAAAAGATTACACGATTTTTATTATTTTTTGTAGTGTTGCTTTGTACTACAGGAATGGTAGCCCAAATTACCTCATCAAGTATGAGTGGTCGAGTTACAGATGAGCTCGGACCAGTATTTGGAGCAACAGTTCTCGCTACCCATAAGCCTTCGGGTACTACTTATGGTACGACTACTAACATGGAAGGTCGTTATAACCTACCTGGTATGCGTGTAGGAGGACCATATACCGTAGAAGTTTCTTTTGTCGGTTATGGAACAAACACTATAAGTGATATTACCATAGGACTAGGTAGTGAATATGTTCATGATGTGGTTCTTAGTGAAGAAGCTGTTACTTTAAGTGAGGTTTTCCTCTCAGCTAGAAGTTCCAAGTTTTCAGATGTGAAAACTGGTGCGTCAACCAACATTTCGACTGAACAGATTACTTCAATGCCTTCAATTAACAGAAGTATTACTGATGTTGCTCGTCTTTCGCCTTATGCAAATGGAATGAGCATATCTGGAGGTGATGGACGATCTACAAACTTTACAGTAGATGGTGCTAACTTTAACAACAACTTTGGACTAAGCTCAAGCTTACCTGCTGGTGGAAGTCCTATTTCATTAGATGCTATCGAAGAAGTTCAAGTAGTAGTAGCTCCTTACGATGTACGTCAAACAAACTTTATTGGCGGTGGAATAAATGCCATTACAAAATCGGGAACTAATAGATTTAAAGGTTCTGCTTACACCTATTATACCAACCAAGACATGCGCGGTAATAGAATTGATGATGTTGATTTTGGTGAGCGTGATGATCAATCTAAAACAGGATATGGTTTTACTTTAGGTGGTCCAATAATTAAAGATAAATTATTCTTCTTTGTAAACGCAGAAGAAGAAAAGCGTCCAGAGCAGGTGGTTTCTTGGAGACCGTCAGAAGATGGAGTTGCTGATTTAGATCAACAACTTTCTAGAACTAGCATCTCTGACATGGAAAAAGTAAGAGATCACTTAATATCTAATTATGGATATGATCCAGGATCGTATACTGACTATCCAGCCGATGAAACCAATAAGAAGTTCTTAGTTCGTTTAGACTGGAATATCAATGACAAGCATAAGTTGAGTGCACGTTACAACTATGCTAAAAATCAAGCGTGGAACCCTACTAATGGTAACTCAAATAATGCAGGTTTCCGTAACAGAGGAATGAACCGAATTTCAGAACACTCTATGGCATTCTCAAACTCTATTTATTCAATGAATAATGTAGTGAACTCTATATCATTCGATTTAAATAGTAGATTTTCTGACAAGCTTTCAAACCAACTCTTAGTTACCTACTCAAAAATAGAAGACGCACGAGGTACCAACTCAGATCCTTTCCCATTTATTGATATATTAAATGGTTCTAATCCTGATGGAACGCAAAGTCAAGAGCCTTATATGTCTGCAGGTTATGAGTTGTTTACATGGAATAACGCAGTAAATAACAATACACTTACAATAACAGATAACTTAACGTATTATCTATCAAACCATAAAATTACAGCTGGTCTTAGCTATGAACATCAATTAGCAAATAACTCATACATGAGAAATGGAACGGGTTATTATCGTTATGCTAGTCTTGACGATTTCTTAAATCAAAGAGCTCCAACTGACTTTGCTTTAACTTATGGTTATGATGGCAATAAGAATCCTGCAGCTGAGGTTGCTTTTAATCAGGTAGGACTTTATCTTCAAGATGAGTGGGATATTAACCCTGACTTTAAATTGTCGTATGGTATTAGAGCAGATTATTTGAAATATGAAGATAATCTAATAAGAAACAACGCTATCTACGATTTAGATTTTGGTGGAAAAAGAATTGATACTGGTGAATGGCCAGATGCAAACATTCAATTCTCTCCAAGAGCTGGATTTACTTGGGACATTAATGGTGACCAAAGCTTAAAACTTCGTGGTGGTACAGGTATTTTTACAGGAAGACTACCATTAGTATTCTTTACTAATATGCCTACCAACTCAGGAATGGTTCAAGGAAGTTATGCTGCCGTTACGAGATATAACCCTGATGGTACAGTAAATATAGAAGGTTCTGATTTGTCTGTTTTATCTGGATTAGCCGGACCAATGATTACTGATGTAGATGAAATGATTCAAAGATTGGGTCTGCCAAGTACTATTAGACCAGAAGATGGAGAGTTACCTAGTGATATAAATGGTATAGATCCTAACTTTAAAATGCCACAAGTATGGAAGTCTTCATTAGCTTTAGACTATGATGTTCCAACTACTTTCCCATTGTCGGTTACAGTAGAAGGTATTTACACAAAGAACCTTAATGGTGTAATGTTAAAGAACTATAACTTAAAAGAGCCTGATGCTTCTTGGGAGCGTTTCTCAGGTCCTGATAATAGATACATTTATCCTGATAGAGACGATATTACCTATACTTCTAAAGACGCTTATATGTTAACAAATACCAGCGAAGGATGGGGTGCGATTGGAAATATTACCGTACATGCAGAACCAGTACAAGATTTGAGATTAATGGCTGCTTATACGTATACTGAGTCTCAAGAAATTTCTGGTATGCCAGGTAGTAATGCTGGATCAGCATATACTGGACTTGTTGGAGTTAACGGTCCTCACTTGCCAGATTTACAACGTTCACAGTATGTAGTTCCACATAAAGCAATTGGTTCATTAACTTATAGACTTCCTTGGTCTAACGACACAATGAAATCATCAACTTTAATAAATGTATTTTACTCAGGATTCTCACCATTTGGGAATAGCTATACCTACGTAAATGATATGAATGGTGATGGAATCAATGGTGATTTGATTTACATCCCTAAAGGTAGAGGTGATATTAAGTTTATAAGTCAAGAAGATGAAGATGCTTTCTTCAACTTTATGGAGCAAGACGATTATCTTAAGTCAAATAAGGGTAAATATGCTAAAGCAAATGCAGCACGTAGCCCATGGGTTCATACTTTTGACTTAAGATTAGTACGTGAGTATTATATTAATTTTGGAAAAGAGACTACTCATACATTACAATTTAGTTTAGACTTCTTGAATGTTGGTAACATGATTAACTCAAAATGGGGAGTTAACAAAACAAACAGGATATCAAACAACGGTAGAATCTTAGAATATGAAGGGGTAGATGGCCAAAATGTTCCTATTTTCTCGATGGCAAGAGTTGGTGGAGAATATCCAACGAAAACATATGATTACGACTATCATTATAATCAAACATGGAAGCTTCAAATAGGAGCTAGATATTCTTTCTAAGTAAAAGTTCCACTTTTAGCTAAGTGTTGTAACACAGAAAGAATGAAGTTTACTGCAAAGTCCATCAAATTATTTGATGGACTTTGTTTTTTATTGGTATATACTATCTATAGTGCGGAATAACTTTAAAATAAGTAACTTTGCTTTAAACCTAAAAACTAATATATATGTACACTGGAGTTTTACATTTGCATTCTTACTGGGCTTACTTGGTTCTAGGAGTTCTACTTATTGCAGTTATTAATTCGATTGCTGGCTTGGCAGGAAAAAAAGAGTTTGTTGTCAAAGATTTCCGACTAGCGCTATTCTCATTAATAGTTACTCATATCCAATTGTTAATAGGATTGATCCTTTGGTTCATATCACCTAAAGGATTAAAAGCAATTCAAAATATGGGAATGGGGGAAGCGATGGGAGACTCCGCTATACGACTAAATGTAATAGAACACCCATTGATGATGATTATTGCGGTGGTTTTGGTAACTATGGGATACTCTAGACACAAAAAGAAAATTGAGTCTAGTGCTAAGTTTAAAACAATCGTAATCTTTTATATCTTAACACTAGTGGTAATCCTAAGTAGACTGCCATGGGACCAGTGGTTATAATAAGGATGATATAAGGTATTTATTATATACTATAACAGAAAAAGGGGGCATTCAATTGAATGCCCCCCTTTTAATATTGGAAGATTATGTATTTTATCTTTCCTTAATTAAATAAATGAATACTGGGAAGTGGTCGCTATAACCACCTGTCCAACCCTCATTGGAATAGCTTCTATATGGATAACCTTTATACCTGCCTTGTGGGGTAGCTAAGTAAGATTTATTAAATATTCCAGCTTGATAAAAACTCAGAGTGCTGAAATCCTTTTTTGCTAACTCTTTCGACACCATAATCTGATCAAATAAGTTCCAACTATCTCGCCATGCTAAAGATCCCATTCCTTGACTATACATCGATTCCATTGGGTTGTACATGTCGGTTGCTTTCATATTGTTACGAGAGCCGTTTGTAACGATGCCTTCTTTAATGCTCGGACTCACAGGGTCATCATTAAAATCCCCCATGTTAATTATCTTTGCTTCGGCATCTATGGTTAATATCGAGTCGATAATTCTACGGTTTAACTCGCCTGCTTTCATTCTGTTTGGTAAACTTCTAGCTTCACCACCACTTCTCGATGGCCAGTGATGAACGATAAAATAAACCATCTCATTTTCTAAAAGTCCACTAACAACAAGTTGATCACGCGTGTGTAGCCTTCTAGTAGTGTTTCTTGCATCGACGATGTCCAATCGGTGCGATACACTATTAGTAGGTATAAACTCACCTTTTTTGTAGATAAGGCCAACATCTATACCTCGTAAATCAGGAGAATCGTAATGAATAATACTATAATTTGAGTCTTTTAATGCATCTTGATTGACCAAGTCGTTGATAACATTGTAGTTTTCAATTTCCACTAAACCCACCACAGTAGGTGTGGTCCCCGTAAAATCCTTTCCAATATCAGAAATAACTTTTGCTAGATTATTTTGCTTTAAGTTATATACTTCTTCGGTGTAGAACATTTCACCTCTAGGTGTCCTATCATGAAAAACCGTATTTGGATCATCTTCTAAGCTAAATAGGTTCTCTACATTATAAAAAGCAACGGTATGTGCTTTATATTGCTTTTCAGCTCCTCTTTTAGTTGGTGTTTCTTTAGTTGGAGAACAGCTATAAATAAATAACAGGATGAAAACCGATAAAATGTTTTTATTCATGGTGATTCTTTTGTTTTTATTAGTTTATTGTAAATATCGTATTAATGCTGTGTTTAAACTAATTTTTTCAAAATAAAGTATTAAGTTTGACTCTCTAAATTATTCGATAACTGTAAATAAATATGATTAGAAATTATCTGATAACGTTATGTTTCTCTGTTGCATTTATCAGCCTTTCCATGGCGCAACAGACTATAGTTCGGGCCAAGGTTATGGAGAGGGCAACAAACGAAGCTGTTGTAGATGTAAATGTGTTTATTGAAAACACAAATCTAGCTCAGACAACCGATGTTAATGGTGAGTTTATGTTCAGTGGAGATAGACTACCTTTAGGCGAAGGTGTATTGGTTTTAAGTAAAACAGGTTTTGAAACCCAATACTTGCCAATTGTCATTAATGAAGGAAGGGAATTAGATTTGGCCACTATTTACCTTCAGCCTGAAGTAAGCTCTTACACTAGCGATGCAGGGATCATTAGCTTATCGGACGAAGAGTTAGATCAAGAAGATGGAAGTGCATCAAATATTTCTGGTCTATTGCAGTCTTCCAAAGATGCTTTCTTGCAAGCTGCTGCTTTCGACTTTAGTGCTACCTTTTTTAATCCACGTGGATACGATTCGGAGTATGGTAAAGTACTGATAAATGGTATTCAAATGAATAAAATGTTTAACGGTAGGCCACAATGGAGTAATTGGGGAGGATTAAACGATGCAACTCGAAATCAAATTTTCTCTATGGGACTAAGCGCTAATGACTATAACTTTGGAGGCTTAGCAGGTTCTACTAACATTATAATGCGAGCTTCGCAATATCGAGAAGGTGGAAGAATAAACTACGCTTCTGCAAACGCTAGTTATACCGGTCGAGTTATGGCATCCTATAATACAGGATTAATGCCAAACGGATGGGCAGTAAGTGTTTTAGCCTCTAGACGTTTTGCCGATGAAGGGTATAGAGATGCTGCACTATATGATGCAAACTCCTTTTTTGCTGCAATAGAACGAAAAATTAGTGATAAACACAGTTTAAACTTAACCGCGTTCTTTACGCCAAATAGAAGAGGAAAAACGTCTCCAAATACCCAGGAAGTATACGACTTAAAAAACACACGATACAATGCGTATTGGGGATACCAAGATGGAGAGAAGCGAAACTCTAGAATTCGTGAGCTTGAAGAGCCAGTAATAATGCTTAACCATTATTGGGATTTTGATGAAACTACAAGTTTGAACACTAATATAGCCTATCAGTTTGGAACTAGAGGAGATAGCCGACTAGGATATGATAATGCACCAAATCCCGATCCAACGTATTATCAAAAACTTCCTAGCTTTTTCTTAGGCGATCCAAACGGTCCGAATTACGATCAAGCAGAAGCAGCTACCATTAACTTCCAAGAAGATGGACAAATCGACTGGAATCGTATGTACTATACCAATATGGCATACGGTGGAACCTCTAGATATTACTTATATGAAGATCGTAGTGATGATAAGCAATTATCTGCCAATGCTATTTTTCATAAACGTTTAGACAATATAACGTTAAACGTTGCAGTTAACTATAGAAAACTAAAGTCTCACAACTTTGCCAATATGTTAGACTTACTTGCAGGTAATGGTTATTTAGATGTGGACTCATACAATTATGGAGATAGGGCGCAAAGTGACCTAAATAATCCAGACAGGGTAGTTGATGTAGGCGATACTTTTAAGTATAACTTTAATTTAAATGCAGAGCAGTACGATGCGTTCGTTCAAGCACAATTTAAATATAGAAAGGTTGATTTTTATTTAGGTGCAGAAGTAGGTGGTACCAACTACCAAAGAGACGGGTTGTATAGGAATGGAGCATTTGAAGACAACTCGTTTGGGAAAAGTAAAAAGTTAGACTTTACCACTTTTGGATTTAAAGGGGGGATGACCTATAAAATAACAGGTAGGCATTTATTAGATTTAAATACTGCTTATTATACTCAAGCTCCTACTTTAAGAAACTCGTTTTCAAACTCCAGACAGAACAATGAAACGGTAAAAGGAATTACTGAAGAGAAAATTCAAAATGTAGACTTGAGCTATATTTTCCGTTCCCCTCGAGTTAAAGGTCGTTTAACAGGATTCTACACCAAAATTGAAGATGCTTCAGAAATCTCTTTCTTCTATGCAGATGGTATATCAGGATTAGGTAGAAACTCAACAACTGCTTTTGTGCAGGAGGTATTAACAGGAGTCGATAAACAGCATATAGGTTTAGAAGCAGGAGTTGAAGCTCAAATAACTCCAACAATTAAGTTAAAAGGAGCTGCAGCTTTAGGACAATACACCTATTCTAATAACCCTGATTTATATTTGACATCAGATGATTTTGAGCAAGAGGTTAATTTTGGTGAGTCTTACTTAAAGAATTATAAGGTCGCTGGTGGACCACAACGTGCCTATCAGATAGGAGCCGAATATCGTGATCCTAACTTCTGGTGGGTTGGAGCAACAGCAAACTTCTTCTCAAATGCTTATGTAGACGTAGCACCAATTTCTAGAACAAGAAACTTCTATATGGATGGTAGCGGATACCCGTTTGCAGACTATGATGAAGATATCGCAAGAGATTTATTAAAACAAGAGCGATTCGATAGCTATATGTTGGTTAATTTAATAGGAGGAAAGTCTTGGCGAATAAATAACTATTTTGTTGGAGTCTTTGCTTCGATTAATAATATCTTTAATCAGAAATATAAAACAGGTGGTTTTGAGCAAGGTAGAAACGCTAACTATAAGACCTTGAGCGAAGATGTAAATAAGGAAAAGCGCGTTTTTGGACCTAAGTATTGGTACGGTAACGGCACCACTTATTACGTAAACGTATATTTTAGATTCTAAAAACATAAACAATTAAAATTTTAAAAGAAAAATATATTTTATCATGAAACGAAATATAAACTATATCCTAAGTTTCCTCTTAATGGCCTTCGTAGTAAGTGGGTTTACGGCTTGTGTAAACGATGACGACTACAGTATTCCAGATTTTGTAGTAGAAGAGCCAGATGTGACAGTTAATTTCACTATAGCCAATGCGCTTGAGTTGGTAAGCGGAACACCAACAAAAATAGAGTCGGAAGAACCATTGTATCTAGAAGGATATGTAGTGTCTAGTGACGAGGCAGGTAACTTTCATAAAAACTTGGTTATTCAAGATTCACCTGAAAATCCAACAGCTGGAATTACAATTTCTACGCATGCAACCGATATGTATACATTCTTCGAACCAGGTAGAAAAGTATATGTTCGTGTAGATGGTTTGTATGTAGGTGTTTACCGTGGCTTACCGAGCCTAGGTGAGAGTGGAGATGAAGTGGAAAGAATGAGCGTTGAAGAATTTGACGAAAGAGTGTTGCGTTCTAATACAAAAGAAGAGATTGTTCCTACAGTAATTTCCATGGAACAAGTGTCGGATTCTCATTTAAATACACTTATTCAATTTAATAATGTTGAATTTCCAGCCGATTATGACGGTTTGACCTATGCTAATCCAAATGATAATTTTGGTGTAGATCGTACTGTAAAAGACTGCTTTAACAATACCGTTATTATGAGAAATAGTGGGTATGCAGATTTTAAAGAAGAGCTATTACCTACTGGAAACGGGACTTTAGTTTCAGTTCTTAGTGTGTTTAACGGGACCTATCAATTGCTAATTCGTGATACAGAAGATGTTGACTTTGAAGGAGAGCGTTGCGAAGATGACACACCACCATCGGATGGTGCGATGCCATTTAGAGAAAACTTCTCTACACATCCAGCAGGAATCGGTAGCTATGTAGACCTTCCTGGATGGACAAACGTTAATGTAAGTGGTGGAGAGAGACGCTATGAAGTAAGAGAGTATAGCGGAAATAAATATACCCAAATCTCAGCATTTGGAACAGAAGAAGATCCGTTCGAAGCGTGGCTAGTTACTCCAGGAGTAACCTTAGATAAACCGAACCCAATTTTGATGTTCGATACAAAAGACGGCCACTTTAATGGAGATGCATTAACATTGCATATCTCTACCGACTTTGATGGAGATGTAACTACTGCTACTTGGACAGATATAACAGATCAGGCAGTTATTCCTACAGGGCATACCAATTGGCAAGATGAATTCACAAATTCAGGTGCTATTGATTTATCGGAATATGCAGACCAAGAAGTATTTATTGCGTTCCGTTATTTAGGAGGTGATTTTAATGTAACGACTACCTATCAGATAGATAATATAGAAATTAAGTCTGGTCAGTAATAGTTTCAAGTAGATCTAATAAATAAAAAGCCATCCGCTTATTGTGGATGGCTTTTTTAATTTAAAGAGTTCTATTTTAAAAAGAGTTACAAGAGGTTAAGGCTAATACTCTGCTTACTTACATTAAAGCCTTTTGTTTATCATGTAGACAAGACAATGCAATTACTCATGTCATCTGTTTCCAAAAGTGGATTGGTTAATCTAAATATCCGTGATGTTTGGGTGGTAATTAATCTTAGATAACTAATTCCATAGGATCTAAAATAGATAGCTACAAAAGGGGCCAAGCGACTAGATAAAAATAAGGCTTTCTAGGTTGGTACCTAAAAAGCCTTAAAAGTACGTTTGATTAAGTAAGAGTTTTAAATATCGACACCTAAACTGATAATAAAGTTCTTTTGCGTTTTATCTAATCGATAAGTGTTGCTACTAGTTGGTAGCATCAAATTATTAGTTTCCTGCGAAGACTGTAAATATGCAAAGTCTAAGTTTATATTTTCGAATATAAAACCAAAGCCGACTGAAAAACCTTTTGTGTCACCCATCAGTTTAGAATCCTTATAAGGCGATTGTAAGTAGTGTAGCCCTCCTCGTAAGCTGGCAAATGCTATATTATATTCACCACCTATTCTAATGTTGGATGATGCTTGTAAAGCATCTTTTATAATATCGTTTTGCGTAGCAAAGAAAGAATTACTTCTAGGCTTAAAACGAATGTTAGCATTGTTCGTGTATTCATATTGTAGGCTAATTAAACCATCTGTGCCAAACACATATGCAAAACTCGCACCTGCTTTACCTGGAGTACGAATGGTATATTTTTCAAATACATTCAACACCTTCGGATTGACTTTGGCTGTATACCAACTCCCATTATCAAAATAATCAGTCTCTATAGACTGTTGTGTTTCTTCTTCTATTCTTGTCCATTTTGGTGTGGAGTAGGTAAGGCCAAAGCGCATGCCATTTTCTAATCGATATATTGCACCTAACTGTGCTGAGAATCCAGATCCATAGGTTCGTAGACTTTCTTTAAAAGCTACATAATCTACATTGCTGTCAGCCGCATGAGGAATTTCTTCAAATACATCTTTTCGCTCATAATCTATTACATGAGAATTTAGATTTAATCCAAGGTATAAGTCATCTATTAATTGTGTACCAAGGTTAAAAGCAAATGTGCCTTGGTATCCTCTTTCAAACAATGATTTTTGTTGTTCAAAAGCGTTGCCACTAATGTTAGATACATACTCTGTGTTCTCAGGATTATCTGGGTCAACAGGATTTATAAGATAACCTTGGTACCCTAAAAATGCGGTTTGTGCATTACTGCCATAGTTTTCTCCTAAAAACGAATATAAATCTGCATAAGATTCATTTCCTCTTAGGTTTAATAGTTCCAACCGGATTCCATTGGCTACATCCACAAAATAATCGGATAAAGAGAAGTCGTTTACGCCAGTTATTACACTATTTAAACCATAAGCGTTATCTAGCTTGTAATTAGCACCTAAGGTGAATTTGTTCCATACCGAAGATTCATCCCAATTATAATATACTAAGTTTATACCTGCATTCGCAACTTGCAGATCGGTGTAGTAGCTGTTTTTTAAAGTATTATTAAAGTTGCTTTTAGCTTTATTGTCGCTTATTAGTACAGAAAAATCTATATTGTTCTTTAGTAATACGGCACTCGAGGCTGGGTTGTCATTAATTGCAGACAAATTCCCGCCCAAAGCACTAAAAGCACCGCTCATAGCTGTATATCTAGCATTACCGTATATTCCACTTTGAGAATACCGCAAAGCATCATCGATGTTTTGAGCATACAAACTACCTATACCTAGCAGGCTAGCTGCAAGTATTATATGCTTTTTCATAATATGTTTGTTTTTTCGAATATTGTTATTTTATCTACGTCCACCAGATCTACCTCTACTTGCTGGAGCGGAACTCCTAGATGGTGAGGAAGACCTCATAGCTGGAGCTGAGCTTCTGCTAGGCGATGGCGATCTAAAGCCTGACGATCGATTGGATCGTCTTGTAGGACTATTCGTTTTAACAGGTGATTTTGGAGTTGGATTGCTCCTAACTCTATTATTCACTGGCGATTGCCTACGTGAAGGTTGCGTGCTAGGTGTTACCCTAACCCTATTTGATTGTTGAGGGAAAGTAACACGACGTGCAGGCGATGTAGCCTCTCTTCGCATTGTTTGATTGTTACTTCGTCTAACATTGGTATTTGTTGGACTGCTTCGTCTTATATTATTATTTGTAGTTGCACTTCTTCTCGATACGGTATTATTTGTACCGCGACGTGCTTCTGCTCCTAAAGTAGAACGCCCTCTAGCTGCGTTAATAGCGCTAGTTCGTCCTCTTGCGGCAGTTCGCCCATTGTAATCGTTGTTTCTTCGCCCTCTATTGTAAGAAACATAATTGTAATATGGTCTATAGTAATGAGAATGTCCATAATAGTAAGAAGGATGGTAATAATAAAATGGGGAATAAAAACCATTCCATCCATACCACCAACTAAACCCACCGCGCCAGCGTGGATAATAGTAGCCATACCCATAGTATGGATAACCCCAAACCCCGTAGAAAGAGTTATAATATCCACCATATCCATATCCATAACCTCCATAGAGATTAATGTTCACAGATGTTGTGTTGTTACCCCATCCAGCATAGGATTCATCTTGTGTCGAAACACGCTCCGAGTATACATATCCGTCATCACCAATATACTCCCTAGTGCTATATGCTTCAATATCTGTAAATATTGCAGACTCTTCTTGATCTGTTAGTAGTTCAGAGTAGGTGCCTTGTTTCGAGTGAAAGTATTGTTTATAATAGTTGTTTGTTTCTGTATAACCATCTGCTTGTCCTCGGTATGTTCTAGTTGAATATATTCCATCTTCACTTGCACGTTCTGGATATTTGTAGACAGTACAAGACCCTAGAAACAATACTATAGATGTAAGCATTAGTATCTTAGGAACTACTGACTTTATTTTCAAATTGATATTCATGACTTGATGTATTAATGAATTATAAATTGTCGGACAACATAAAAATAGCTAGTTTTGTCGACATTATACTATAAACTAGTAATATTTAACTAACACATATATAGGTGCAATAGTTGTGCCAAACATAACGGATTATGGCTAAAAAGTTAACAAGTAGAAAAGAGGATTATTCCAAATGGTATAACGAGCTCGTAGTTCGAGCCGACTTAGCCGAAAACTCTGGCGTTAGGGGATTCATGGTTATCAAACCTTATGGATATGCAATATGGGAACGCATGCAAGCTGAATTGGATAGAATGTTTAAAGAAACTGGGCATGAAAACGCTTACTTCCCATTACTTATTCCCAAATCTTATTTTTCAAAAGAGGCAAGCCATGTTGATGGTTTTGCAAAAGAGTGTGCAGTGGTTACGCATTATAGATTGAAGAATGATGAAAATACCAATGAGATTGTTGTAGACCCAACTGCAAAGCTGGAAGAGGAGCTTGTGGTTCGACCAACTTCAGAGACAATAATTTGGGATACATATAAAAGATGGATTCAGTCTTATAGAGATTTACCAATTAAGTTAAATCAATGGGCAAACGTGGTCCGATGGGAAATGCGTACCCGCTTATTTTTACGTACCTCTGAATTCCTTTGGCAAGAAGGGCATACTGCTCATGCTACAAAGGAAGAGGCTATAGAAGAGGCTGAGTTAATGCTTAAAGTGTATACTGAGTTTGCAGAAAAGTTTATGAGTGTACCAGTGTTACAAGGCTATAAAACAGAAAGCGAGCGTTTTGCTGGGGCATTAGAAACGTATTGTATAGAGGCGCTTATGCAAGATGGAAGAGCATTGCAAGCAGGTACTTCGCATTTCTTAGGCCAGAACTTTGCTAAAGCATTTGATGTAAAATATGCTGATAGAGAAGGGAAACTACAGCATGTGTGGGCAACCTCTTGGGGAGTGTCAACTAGATTGTTGGGAGCGCTTATCATGACTCATAGCGACGATCATGGTTTGGTATTACCTCCTAAATTAGCGCCATATCAAGTGATTATTGTTCCAATATATAGAAGCGACGAGCAAAAGCAAGCAGTAGCTGAGAAAGCCGAGGAGATGATGAAGGAGTTACGTGCTGCGGGTATTACCGTGCGATTTGATAATAGAGATACACATAAGCCGGGCTGGAAATTCAATGAGTATGAGCTAAAAGGAGTTCCAGTTCGCATTGGTATTGGACCAAGAGATATTGAAAATGGTACTTTAGAGATTGCTAGGCGAGATCTGTTGACGAAAGAAACCGTTAAAGCAGATACTGCTGTGACGTATATTCAAAATGTGTTGGAAGAAATGCAAACCGGTTTATTTGACCGAGCATTGAAATATAGAGAAGAGCACACTACTAAAGTAGATAGCTACGAAGAGTTTAAAGAGGTGCTAGAGGTAAAAGGTGGATTTGTTGTAGCGCATTGGGATGGTACAGCAGAAACTGAAGCTCTTATTCAAGAGGAAACTAAGGCAACAATCCGCTGTATACCATTAGATGCAGAAGAGGAGGAAGGAGTGTGTATACGTACTGGTAAGCCATCAGCAAGGCGCGTGGTATTTGCAAGAGCATATTAATTTCTTTCACTTCCTAGAGAAGTGAAGAAGCAGTGTTTTAAATAGTAGTCCCGATTATTACGACTGTTTATCGGGGCTACTATTTAAAAGTAAAAAATGTTTTTACAATTAACTAAGTTTGACAAACTCATATAGAATCAAGGATACAAGGTTTTTATTGCAGGTGTTTCAATAAAGAAAAAGAGCTTTTATCTGTATAATATTTGGAGATTAGTTTTTAATCATTATATTTGCATCGCAATAAACGTAATGGCCCGTTCGTCTAGGGGTTAGGACGTCAGGTTTTCATCCTGGTAACAGGGGTTCGAATCCCCTACGGGCTACAAATTTCACTGTATAGTTTTACAGTTGAAATGTGGGGTAAGTAAAAAGCACCCCAATTAGTTCTTTTTAGTTTTATTGCATTAAGTTTTGCTAGTGTGTATAAAATGAATTATATTTGCACAGCAATTAAAAACGGCCCGTTCGTCTAGGGGTTAGGACGTCAGGTTTTCATCCTGGTAACAGGGGTTCGAATCCCCTACGGGCTACAAGTTTCACTAATAACAAGATTAAAAAAATGGCAAATCACAAGTCAGCAATAAAAAGAATTAAAGTAAACAACAAAAAACGTTTACTAAACAGATATCAGAGTGCTACTACTCGTAATGCTATAACTAAGTTAAAAGCGTTAACTGACAAGAAAGAAGCAGAAACTGCACTTCCTGGAGTTGTGTCGAAGATTGACCGACTGGTGAAGAAAAACATTATCCATGCCAATAAAGGAGCAAGGATGAAATCACAGTTATACAAACATATTGCTGCACTATAAGCACAATTAATTTTAGTGAAACACAATTAAATAAAGCTTCTAAGTTGCCTTAGAAGCTTTTTTAGTTTCACACTCTCTCTCTTTATATCAAATCTTTTAAACTTCTTTTGATTAGATGAGCCGGAGTATGTACTGCCTGGCTTATAAATATCAAACGGTTAAAGTGGTATTATGTTACTTAGCTCTAAAGTGCACTTTAATCAAGATCTTTTTCTATTTGGGCTTATTTATTTTTCCTAACTGCTTCCGGAACTAGGAAAGTGTAATCCCCATCATAGCGCATAATATCACGTACTATGGTCGAAGAAATATTGGACACCTCAGGTGCGCTAACAAGAAAAACACTTTCTACACCTGCTATTTTAAAATTGGTTTGTGCAATAGGCTGTTCAAAATTATAATCTGTAGTATTCCTCAATCCACGCAGAATAAACTGCGCACCGATTTTCTTACAATAGAGTGCCGTTAATCCATGATAAGTATCTACTTTTATTTTCGGATTATCTTGAAAGGTTTCTTTTATAAAGTTTACCCGTTCTTCAAGAGAGAACATATATTTCTTTTCTGCATTTATCCCAATTGCAATGATAACTTCATCGAATAGGGGTAATGCGCGTGAAACAATATCTAAATGTCCTAAAGTAAAAGGATCGAAAGATCCAGGGAAAACGGCTTTTTTCATAGTATTAGTTATTTAAAGCTTCTTGCACTAAGATATCAAAAAGTTCTTCAAGGCTCAAACCTGCTTCTCGTGCTTGTTTTGGAACAATACTTTCTATGGACAGTCCAGGCGTAGTATTCATCTCTAAGAAGTAAGGTGTTCCATCTTGTATTATAAAATCGGTTCTAGTTATCCCTTTCATATTTAGAATGCGATGAATTTTAATTGCTTCTTCTTGAACTCTTTTCGTATCTGTGTCTGAAATACGTGCAGGTGTAATCTCTTCGGACTCACCATGGTATTTAGCCTTATAATCGAAGAATTCGTTGTGCGATACAATCTCTGTAGCTGGAAGAGCAATTTCCTTTCCTTGATGGGTATAAACACCCACTTGAACTTCGGTGCCAATTAATGCGGTTTCTATTAAGATTTCATCGTCTGTTTTAAAAGCTTTTTCTATAGCAGGAACAAGCTCATCTAAATTGTTTACTTTGCTTATACCAAGGCTAGAACCAGCTCTATTAGGTTTTACAAAACATGGTAGCCCAACTGTAGTGCTTACTGCTTGAATATCATATGCCATATCTTTATTCAAAAAATAAGAGTTTGCACAGTGCACACCAAAGTTTTTTAAGACTGACAAGCAATCACGTTTATTGAAGCTTAAAGCTGCAGGATAAAAATCGGCACTTGTTTGTGGTATATTTATTAAAGAAAAATAAGCCTGTAAGTATCCATCTTCACCTGGTGTGCCATGAATGGTGTTAAAAACCACATCAGGTATTATCTTTTCACCATCGGCTATAAAACTGAAGTCAGCTTTATCAATCGGCGATTCTATATCAGCATTAGGAGTGTAAAACCATCCTTTTTCTGAGATGGTTATTGGATATACCTCGTATTTATCCTTGTTTAGATGATCACAGACAACGCGACCACTGCCTATTGAAACTTCGTATTCACCTGAATAGCCACCCATTGCTACTGCTACACGCTTCTTTTTCATAGAGTTATTTGAAATATATTGTTTAACAAAAATATCACTAAATATGGTAAACAAACTAACAATAGCTTTGTATTTTTGTCTGTTAATAATATCTAAAAAATGTCGTTGATTAGATTTGTTTTTTCAAAAAAGTTTCTCCAGCAGATTTTAATAGCTGGAATCGTGGTAATTGCCATTGTATTTGGGCTACTTTGGTGGTTGGGATATAGCACAAATCACAACCAAAAACTTGAGGTCCCCGATCTTTCTAAGCTATCACTAGAAGAAGTAGAGAAAGTTTTAGAAAAAAATAAAATGCGGTATGCTATTTTAGATTCTGCAAACTACAATCCAGATTATCCGCCATATTCCGTTATGGAGCAAATACCCCAAGCAGGAGCAATGGTAAAGGAAAATCGAAAAATCTATATAAACTTAAATCCATCTGATTATCCAAAGCTGGATATCCCAGAGGTACTTGGAAAAACACTACGACAAGTAGAACCTACCCTACTGGCTATGGGGTTCTCTATTGGTACTATAAGCTATAAACCTTATCTAGCTGAAGACGTGGTGTTAGAGATGCATCATAAAGGAAGAAAAATAATGCCAGGTGATAGGGTACAGAAAACAGCTACTATTGATTTAGTTGTAGGGGATGGATTAGGTAGTTTAGATGGCAGAGAAAAGGAAGAGGAAACAGATTTCGATTCTGACTTAGATTTTTAAACCCTAACAATAAATATATTAAACAAGCATAAAAAGATGACCGATACTAATAGTAAAATGTATGAAGAAGAGTTTGATGACGACAAAGTATCGCAGTATGAGCATTATAGATTCGAAGTTGACAAAGGACAAGGGCCTTTAAGAATTGATAAGTACTTAATGAATAGAATTGAAAATGCTACCAGAAATAAAATTCAGCAAGCAGCCAAAGATGGAAATGTACTAGTCAATGACGAACCGGTGAAGTCTAATTATAGAGTTAAACCTCTAGATATAATCCGTATTGTTTTTGAACATCCACCACATGAGTACTTACTTGTGCCAGAGGATATCCCTATCGATATTGTATATGAAGACGAGCACATAGTAGTGGTAAATAAGGATGCTGGTATGGTAGTACATCCTGGCCATGGTAATTATTCGGGTACTTTGATTAATGCCTTAGCCTTTCATTTTGAAAACTTACCTGTGAATTCTAGCGAAAGACCTGGCTTAGTACATCGATTAGATAAAGATACTAGCGGGCTGCTTGTCGTTGCTAAAACAGATGAAGCAATGGCAAATTTGTCCCAACAATTTCATGATAAAAAACCGAAAAGAAAATATGTTGCATTAGTATGGGGCGATGTGGAGGAGGACGCTGGGACGATCGAAGGAAACATAGGACGTAATCCTAAGAATAGATTGCAAAACATAGTCTATGAGGGAGAAGATGCAGAGAAAGGAAAGGAAGCAATAACACACTATAAAGTGCTAGATAGATTCGGTTATGTTACGCTAGTATCATGTGAGTTGGAAACAGGGCGTACACACCAAATCCGTGTTCACTTAAAACACATTGGTCATACCTTGTTTAACGATGAGCGATATGGTGGCGATAGAGTGCTAAAAGGCACTATTTTTAATAAATACCGTCAGTTCGTAGAAAACTGTTTTAACGTTCTTCCAAGACAAGCACTACATGCAAAGACCTTAGGATTTCATCATCCAGAAACTAACGAGTATATGGAGTTTACCTCAGATCTTCCAGATGATATGAAAGCCTGTTTAGACCGCTGGGCAAATTATGCGAAACATGTTCTTTAAGCCTGCCCATCAAAATCGACACAATGAAATAAAATTATATTATGAAAATATTAGTTTCTCCGGCAAAGACGATGGATTATAAAACCGATTTGCCTATAGATACCTATACCCAACCTAAATTTATTAAAGAAGCAGAGGAATTAAACAACACGCTCAAAGCATTGAGTAAAAAGGAAATGTCTGCTTTAATGAAAATAAGTGACAACCTAACCAATCTTAATTACGATCGTGTTCGTAATTTTACACTACCCTTTACTACTGAAAATGCACGTCCAGCCGTTTTCGCTTTTTCTGGTGATGTATATGTAGGATTGGATGCATACACTTTACCGAAAAGCAAATTCGATCTTCTTCAAGAACGCTTACGAATTCTTTCGGGGATGTATGGGGTTTTAAGACCATTGGATTTAATGCAGCCCTATCGTTTAGAAATGGGTACAAGACTAAAGGTAAACGGTGCAGCTAACCTTTACGAGTACTGGGGGAATTCATTAACCGATATGCTTAATAAAGAAATGAAAGATGATGAGTTGTTAGTAAACTTAGCTAGCAATGAGTATTTTAAAGTCATAAATAAGAAAAAGCTTAAAGCAAAATTGGTAACGCCTATTTTTAAAGACTTTAAAAATGGTGAGCTTAAAATAATCGCTTTCTATGCTAAGAAAGCTAGAGGCAGTATGGCCCGATACCTAGTGGAAAATGATATTACTGACCTTGATGGGATACGATCTTTTGATGTCGATGGATATACTTTTAGCGAATCAGAAACTACAGATAGTTGTAATCCGGTTTTTATAAGATAATATTACAATACCTAAAATGTTGCAATCAAATGCTTCAATTTACTTTGTGTACCTTTAGGTGAATTTTTAAAAATTAATATAATGTTTAAGTGGAGGTGTTTAGTCTTAATGTTTTTGGTAATGGGTATTTCCAAAGCACAAATACTTAATGAAACCTTTGATGATACTTCTAACTTTACTACTTCCACACCGTTTTTCTCAAATGGTGATAGAGCATTCTTTGGAATAACTGGTGATACTAATGATTTTGGTAGTAATAGTCAACCAAGTGGACTCAAGCCATACGAAGGTTTTTTAGGAAATTATCTAACAGGGATGCGTTTAAATGGTCTAGGCGCAGATTTGCCTATTACTATTACCTGGGAAAATCTAGACATTCAGAATATTACTGATTTAGAATTTAAAGGAGATTTTGCGGAATATGTCGATTCCCCTGGCCATATAGATGCTGGTGATTTTATCTTAGTCGAATATCAAATAGATGGAAATGGATACGAACCACTACTATCTTTTGTTGGTGCCGACTTCTCTTCTGGATCGCATAATGGGGTTTTTAGAGAGGACACTAACTTCGATGGAACGGGCGATGGACAGGCACTAAATTACCAAGCTCAACGATTTACCAAAAGTATTTCCGATATAGGGCAAACATTGGACTTACGAATTTCAGTGTCGGTAAATGCGCATGAAGAAGACTTTGCTATGGATAACCTAATTATAACTGGCGATGGGGCAGTGGACACAACACCTCCCGTTATTTTATGTAAAGAAGATATAGAGGTTTATACTGATTTTAATACCTGTGGGGCTATAGTAAATTTTGTTTTGCCTAATGCAATTGATGAAACCGATGAAAATCCGATAGTAACACAAATAAGTGGTCCAGAATCCGGCGAGGTTTTTCCTGTTGGGTATACAGAAGTAGTTTTTGAAGCAACAGATAGCTCAGGGAATACATCACAATGTTCCATAACGGTATTTGTAGAAGACAAACAACCACCAAATGTACAATGTGTAGATCCTATCTTAGTCTATACCGAAGAGGGAGAATGCTTTACTGTAGTTGATTACGAACTGCCTACAGCCTTTGATAATTGTTCGAGTGAAGAAGATATTCAGATAGATCTTATAAGTGGTTTAGGCTCTGGTGAAGAGTTTTCAGTAGGAGTACATTATGAAACATTTAGAGTAACAGATCTTGCAGGGAATATTGCTGTGTGCTCGGTTGTAATAGAGGTTCTGCCATCTATGACTCCGACATTGGAGTGCCCGATAGATCCTGTTCATGTGCAAGCGAATAATGCTGGTGAATATATACTGCCAAGATTAGAAGGACGATTCGAAATAGAGTTGGGCAATTATTGTGGTCAAAGTGGTGTATATACCGAACAAGATCCACAGCCAGGCACGGTGCTTAGCGAAGGTACTCATGAAATAGAAATAAATTTAATTGCAGACGGAGTACAGGTAGACTCCTGTATAGTCCAATTAGTCGTTCAAGAAAGTTTAAGTGTGAAAGATAACACCTTAACTGACTTCGTTATTTATCCAAATCCCGTAAAGGATAAACTAAATATAAAAACCCTTGAGGAAATTAAAAACATTCAAGTTTATACCGTTCAAGGTAGGTTGCTGCAAACTTTTAATGAGGTTCCATTATCACTTAGTAGTTTGCCTAAAGGGATTTATATAATTAGGATTCAAACGCTGAACTCAAGTGGTTATTCTACGATAATTAAAGACTAAAAAAAAGACCGGATTTTTCCGGTCTTTTTTAATTATTTAGTCGAGGTATTATTTCTTTTTTTCTTTCTAGGCCTAAGTTTTCCATAACTACCTCTAAAGATTTTTCCTCGTCTTGTTTTCTTGTCTCCTTTACCCATAATGTATAAAATTAATTTTATTATTTATAAAAACATAACATACAAAAAAATAGATCTTAGACCAAATAGTTAAGTTACTGCTAAGTAGAAAATTCAAGGACACCAATCCTTACATAATAAAATAAAACCTTACTTTTGTCATCACAAAAACGATAATTATGGAGGTAATAACATTAGATCAATGGCACGAGCAAATTAAAGCAGATGCCAATGCAATAATTATAGATGTTCGAAAAGAAGATGAGGTGGAGGATGGCTATATAAAAAATGCTATTAATATAGATGTCGAGAATCCACCGAAGTTTATGGAGGAAGCTCAAAAATTAGATCCTAACAATGCATATTATGTCTATTGCCGAACAGGCCAAAGAAGTATGCAGGCGTGTCTAGTGCTTGAATCTTTAGGGTTTTCTAAGGTGTACAAACTAGATGTTGGTTTTGAAGGTTGGGTTGAAAATGGCAATGAAGTGGAAAAGTAAATAAATAGAATTAAATAAACAGGTAGCTGTCTAGAATATTAGACGGCTACTTTTTTATTTAAGTATTAAGAAGCTGTTTTAAACTTCAAAGCTATGACTTGCCTATTTATTTTGAAAAAACTAGAAGTAGAAAGTATTGCAAAGTGACATTCTGGCACTTGTTTAAATATGGCAGTACTTTTGCTTAGTACAAGTAGAGTAAAATTCTTACAACATATTCGTTACAAATATGAGCAATAAAGAGAAGGAAAATAATAAAGAAACCGTTGCGGAAGAGCAAACGCAACAGGAAAATAATCAAGACACACAGAAAGAAGTAGATAAAAACACTGTCGATGAGTCAAAGGAAGAGAAAGAACCAAAGGACGAATTAACAGAGTTAAAAGAAAGTCTTGAAGAAGAGAAGGATAAATTTATACGACTTTTTGCTGAGTTCGATAACTTTCGTAGACGTACCGCTAGAGAATCGATAGAGGTTCGTAAAGCAGCTAACGAAGAAGTTATGTCGGCTTTACTTCCTGTATTAGATGATTTTGATAGAGCTTTAATGGAACTCAAAAAGTCTGATGACGACTCCATGTTTAAAGGTGTAGAACTGATTCATAGTAAAATGAAAACCATCTTAACTTCCAAAGGACTTAAGGAAATGGAAGTAAAACAAGGCGATGCGTTTGACTCGGAGTATCATGAAGCCATTACTCAAATCCCAGCACCAAATAAAAAGTTAGTTGGAAAAATAGTAGATGTAGTAGAGAAAGGATATACTTTAGGCGATAAAGTAATACGCTACCCTAAAGTAGTTACTGGACAATAAAGATTATTATGAAGGAAGATTATTATGACATATTAAAGGTGTCTAAGGATGCATCGGAGAATGATATAAAACGAGCTTATAGAAGAAAGGCAATAAAGTACCATCCCGATAAAAATCCTGATGACAGCGAAGCAGAAGAAAAGTTTAAGAAAGCCGCCGAAGCCTATGAGGTTTTGAGCGATCCAGAAAAGCGTGCACAATACGACCGTTTTGGACATCAGGCATTCCAAGGTGGAGCTGGTGGATTTGGCGGTGGTGGTATGAATATGGACGATATATTCAGCCAGTTTGGTGACATTTTCGGTGGTGGATTTGGTGGATTTGGCGGTGGTGGACAGCGTGGAGCACGAAGAGCCAAAGGAACCAATATGCGAGTTCGTGTTAAACTAACACTAGAGGAAATTACTAAAGGGGTAGAAAAGAAAATAAGACTTAAAAGACGAGTAGTAGCCGATGGAACTACTTATAAATCTTGCCCTACTTGTAATGGCTCTGGATATGTAACTAGAGTTCAGAACACAATTTTAGGTAGAATGCAAACATCTGCTCCATGTGGAGCGTGTAGCGGAGTTGGGCAAACTATAGACAAAAGAGCACCAGGAACCGATGCACAAGGCCTAAAACAGCAAGAAGAAACTGTAACTATAAAAATTCCTGCTGGAGTGGTAGATGGAATGCAGCTGAAGATGACTGGGAAAGGGAACGAAGCACCAGGAAATGGAGTTGCAGGTGATTTATTGGTTCTTATCGAAGAAACACCACATGAAAGCCTAACTCGAGAAGGTGATAACATTCATTACGATTTATACATAAGTTTACCTGACGCTATATTAGGAAGTTCGCAAGAAATAGATACTGTAGATGGAAAGCTTCGTATAAAAGTAGAGGCTGGAATTCAAAGTGGAAAAACATTACGATTGCGTAACAAAGGAATTCCTAACATAAATGGATATGGCAGAGGTGATTTACTTGTTCATGTAAACGTATGGACACCTCAGACTATAAATAAAGAACAGCGAGATTTCTTCGAGAAGATGAAGGAAGATGAGCACTTTGAGCCAAATCCAAATAAAAGTGATAAATCATTTTTTGAACGAGTAAAAGCTATGTTCTCTTAATATACAATAACTACTTTTATATATAAATATTAAAACTCCCAATGACGAAAAGTTATTGGGAGTTTTTATTCATCTTAACTCAACAGTCGCTTTTATAAGCTAAAAAGATAAGCAGAAATCACTTTTCTATGATTCTTTGTATTATTTTGTGCTGCGAAACATAATTGAATAGCATACCATATTAATATATCTATAAAAAATATATGAATCCTATTATTGATATCAAAAATGTATCCAAGTCTTTTGGTGAGCATCAGGCTTTAAGCAACGTTAGCTTTAGTGTGCCAGAGGGCAGTATCTTTGGATTACTAGGGCCTAACGGTGCTGGAAAGACAAGTTTGTTACGAATCGTTAATCAAATAATTTTACCAGATGCTGGTGAAGTGTTGTTTGATAACCAACCACTTAAAAAACTGCACGTTAAGGATATTGGTTATATGCCAGAAGAAAGAGGGCTATATAAGTCTATGAAAGTAGGGGAACAAGCCATATACTTAGCGCAATTAAAAGGGCTAACTAAAGCGGATGCTATAGAGAGGTTAAAATACTGGTTTAAAAAACTAGATATAATTGATTGGTGGGATAAAAAGATTCATGAGCTTTCCAAAGGTATGGCCCAAAAAATTCAGTTTATAGTTACTGTGGTTCATGAGCCTAAACTATTGATTTTCGATGAACCATTCAGTGGTTTCGACCCTATAAATGCTGAGGTGATTCGTGATGAAATATTAGAGTTAAGCCAAAAAGGTGCTACTATAATATTCTCTACTCACCGAATGGAGTCTGTGGAGGAGCTATGTGAGTACATTGCGTTGATCAATAAATCCAAATGTATTTTACAAGGAAAACTGATAGATATAAAGCGTGATTATAGAACCAATACATTCCGTTTAGGTTTGCTTGCAAACAATAAGGCAGAAACAAAACAAATTATTGAAAAGGCCTATCCTGCTTTGCCTACAAATTTTAAAAGTATAGACGAAGAATTAAAGCTAGAAGTGAAATTGGAAGAAGCCGATACCAATGGGTTTCTATCTTTTGTTAGCAAATTAGGTAGAGTAACCCATTTTAAAGAGGTTATCCCATCGGCCAACGATATTTTTATCCAAACTGTGAAAAAGAATTAAGACTATGAACCACTTACTACTTGTTACTAAACGAGAATATATAAACAGGGTCCGCAATAAGGCATTTGTTATAATGACCTTCTTAAGCCCAATATTAATGCTTGGAATGGCAACTTTAATAGGATATTTGTCCTATAAAAATAGCGATGTAGAAAGACATATCAATGTGTTAGATGAAAGCGGACTGTTTAAAAATGAACTGGTTAGCGGAAGCCAATATAAGTACAGTT
Organism: Flavobacteriaceae bacterium; assembly: GCA_035302145.1. Classification (GTDB taxonomy): domain Bacteria; phylum Bacteroidota; class Bacteroidia; order Flavobacteriales; family Flavobacteriaceae; genus JAJYTI01. The sequence continues at coordinate 49,398 of DATGSX010000175.1, forward strand.
TTCTAGAAAATATAGACTTGGAAGAAGCCAAAATTCTAACAGAAGAGGCTAGTCTTTATGGATTGTTATATATCCCAAAAGCAGGAAGTTTAGAGGATCTCAGTCGAAAAATTGAGTTCTATTCAGATGGCACTCCGTCGTTGTCTTTTATAAACAATATAGAAGGAGCTTTAGAAAAGAAAGTGAACTTGCTTAAAATTCAAGAAGAAGGGTTAGATGCAGATTACCTAGCCGCTTTGCGATTAAATATCGATTTGCGCTTAGAAAGCTTTAAAGGTGAAGAAAGTTCAAGACTATCATCAGGATTAAAATTAGTGTTTGGAGGAGCAGCAGGTTATTTGCTTTTTATGTTTATCATAATATATGGTAACATGATTATGCGTAGTGTTATCGAAGAAAAATCAAGTAGAGTTATCGAAGTGATTGTTTCTTCCGTTTCCCCTATGAAACTTTTATTAGGTAAAGTATTTGGAACAGCACTAGCAGGAATTACTCAATTTGCAATATGGGTAGTTTTATTAGTGGTATTGGGGGGAATTGGAAGCAGTGTGTTTGGCATAGATACTTCTGCTGGTATGCCTTCTGAAATGACAATGGCACAAACCGATCAAATGACACAAATCGTTCAAACCGGATTAACAGAATTAATGCAGTTGCCATTGCTTAATTTATTCATCATGTTCTTGCTTTTCTTCATCGGAGGATATTTACTATATGCATCCTTATATGCAGCTATTGGAGCAGCGGTTGATAATGATGCCGACTCGCAGCAATTTATGATGCCAATATTAATGCCATTGATGATAGCGGTTTATGTTGGCTTCTTTACTGTTATGGAGGAGCCTCACGGTACGGTATCGCAGGTATTCTCATACATCCCACTTACCTCACCAGTGGTAATGCTAATGCGTATTCCATTTGGTGTGCCGATTTGGGCACAACTAGTGTCGGTCCTTATTTTATTTGCTACATTTATACTCATCTTGTGGTTTGCAGCAAAAATATATCGTGTTGGAATTCTTGTATATGGTAAGAAACCATCCTACAAAGATATGATGAAATGGTTAAAATACTAAACTAGTTAGACAAGAGGTAACGAAGAAAAATATAAGTATTACATGGCGAAAATATTAATTATTGAAGACGAAGCATCGATACGTAGAGTACTACAAAATATTCTTACAGAAGAATTTCCAAAGCATCAAATCTATGATGCAGAGGATGGGATAAAGGGTTTGGAAATTTTAAAAAAAGAGTCGATAGACTTAGTTCTTTGTGATATAAAAATGCCGAAAATGGACGGTATTGAAGTGTTGGAAAAAGGAAGGGAAATGAGTCCTGATACACATTTTGTAATGATCTCGGGCCACGGCGATTTAGAGACGGCTGTTCAAACCATGAGACTAGGGGCTTTTGATTATATTTCGAAACCACCAGATTTAAATAGGCTTCTACAAACCGTAAGAATTGCATTAGACAGAAAGAAAATAGTTCAAGAGAATATTCGTCTTAAACGAAAAGTGAGTAAGAAATACGAAATGATTGGAGAGTCGGCGCCTATCAAGAAAATAAAACAAATGATTGATAAAGTTGCGCCAACCGAAGCTCGTGTACTTATTACTGGTCCAAATGGTACTGGAAAAGAATTAGTAGCACATTGGCTACATGAAAAAAGTGATAGGAATAAAGGGCCAATGATAGAGGTAAACTGTGCAGCCATTCCCTCGGAACTTATAGAAAGCGAATTGTTTGGCCATGTAAAAGGAGCATTCACATCTGCAGCCAAAAACAGAGAAGGAAAGTTCGAAGCTGCTAATGGAGGTACTTTGTTTTTAGATGAGATTGGAGATATGAGTCTATCTGCGCAATCTAAGGTATTACGTGCATTACAAGAAAACCAAATCCAACGAGTTGGGAGTGACAAAAATATCAAAGTAGATGTGCGTGTATTGGCAGCAACAAATAAAGATTTAGAAAAGGAGATTGAAGAGGGAAGGTTTCGAGAAGATCTTTACCATCGATTGGCAGTGATACTTATAGAAGTTCCTGCACTTAACGAAAGAAGAGAAGATATTCCATTGCTTATAAATCATTTTGTAAATCAAATAAGCGAACAGCAAGGAATGACCAAGAAAGAGTTTTCCAAAGAAGCGATTGGGAAGCTTAAAAAATATGATTGGACGGGAAATATACGAGAACTTAGAAACGTAGTAGAACGATTGTTGATTTTGGGCGAAGATACCATTAGCGGAGCAGATGTACAGCAGTTCGCAAATAAATAAGATGTGAAATTTAGAGGGAATTACTAAGGGAATAATAATATGAAATTTAAGCTATTCTTTTTGGTGTTATTCAGTACGCTAGTACTTAATGC
>DATGSX010000176.1:0-11894 GCA_035302145.1 Flavobacteriaceae bacterium
CTTTTTCAGTTGTTTGAGAAGTTCCAATAGACATTGGTTCTTTTTTCTCCTCTTTTTTGGAATCTCCTCCACAGCTCATCATAATGAGCGCTAAAGCTAATATTGCAAATCTGTGCATAATAAAGTTTGATTTTTGATTACAGCACAAATATAAGAGTTTCTAATCTGCAAACCTTTATAGCATTCATATACTATTGGATTTTAGTTTACATTTAACACTTGTATGCTAAAAGTTGTACTCTTATTTACAAATATCCTTTTATACTAAGGCAAAGATCTATTCGATTCTTAGAATAAGTCATTTCCCATAAATCGTAAGAATTATTAGCCACTTCTCTAAATTCATTTATTAGTCCTCTTAACGATTTTTCAATAACTGCCTAGGCTGTTTCAATACAAAGGTGTATTTTTAATTTCGTACACATAATTAAGTTACAATAAAGACAATCATTTATGATAGGCGTAAAACCAATGCTGCATGAAAATGCATTGAAAGATAAAACCGTATTAATTACAGGTGGCGGTAGCGGATTAGGCAAAGCTATGACAAAGCGACTTCTAGAATTAGGTGCTACTTTAATAATTACCTCTAGAAGTTTAGAAAGATTAGAAAAAACCAAAAAGGAGTTAGAACCGGAAACAAGTGGAAAGGTATTTATTTTCTCTTGTGATGTTAGGGACTACGAGAATGTTGAGAAAATGCTAGACCAAGCCATAGAAGCTACTGGAGGAATTGACGTTTTAGTAAATAACGCAGCTGGCAATTTTATTTCTCCTACCGAAAGATTGAGCCCAAACGCTTTTAATACAGTGGTTGATATTGTTTTAAAAGGCACAAGTAACTGTACGTTAGCATTAGGAAAACGATGGATAGCTAATAAAGAAAAGAATAAAAGCATACTAAACATAGTAACCACTTACTCATGGACTGGTTCTGCTTATGTTGTGCCTAGCGCAGCTGCAAAAGCAGGGGTATTAGCTTTAACCCGCTCCCTTGCAGTAGAATGGGCTAAATATGGCATTCGAACTAATGCCATAGCACCAGGTGCTTTCCCTACCAAAGGAGCTATGGAACGTCTACTTCCACCAGAATTGCAGCACTTAACAGATATGACTAAAAAAATCCCGATGAGGCGTGTTGGGAAGCATGAAGAACTAGGCAACTTAGCATCCTATATAATATCGGATTATGCTAGCTTCCTTAACGGAGAAGTTATCACCCTCGATGGCGGCGAATGGTTACAAGGTGCAGGACAGTTTAATTTCTTACAACAAATTCCAGATGAAATGTGGGATGCTTTAGAGCAAATGAGAAAGAAAAGCTAATTCCCTCATACTTTTCCTCTTTGTGATTAGTATATTGTGGCTTAAAATTATTCCGAAGTTTATAGCTTCGGAATTTTTAAAATTAAATATAATGACTTAGAGGCACTCTATTTCATATATATATAATATAGTAGTATTTTTGTACCTTATAATATTCCAAAATAATCTATGGGTAAAGTAATTGCAATTGCAAATCAGAAAGGTGGCGTAGGTAAAACTACCACTGCTATTAACTTAGCAGCTTCATTGGGAGTACTAGAGAAAAAAGTTCTCTTGGTCGATGCAGATCCACAAGCAAACGCTACATCTGGGTTGGGATTGGATACCGAAACTGTCGAAATAGGCACCTATAGAATACTAGAGTCACCGGATTTAATACACGATGCGATTCAAGTATCCGACTCACCCAATTTGGATGTCGTACCTGCTCATATAGATTTGGTTGCAATAGAAATAGAATTGGTAGATGTTCCGAATAGGGAGTATCGGATGCAAACCGCAATAAATAAAGTAAAAGACCAATATGATTTTATAATTTTGGACTGTGCACCATCTTTGGGTTTACTTACATTAAACGCGCTTACTGCTGCCGATTCGGTAATTATACCCATTCAATGTGAATACTTTGCATTAGAGGGATTGGGAAAACTACTGAATACCATTAAAAGTGTACAGCGCATACACAACCCATCATTGGATATAGAGGGGCTTCTATTAACCATGTTCGATTCGCGTCTTAGATTGTCTAATCAAGTGGTAGACGAAGTCCAAAAGCATTTTAAAGATATGGTTTTCCAAACTATAATCAGACGAAATGTACGTTTAAGCGAAGCACCTAGTTATGGTGAAAGTATTATAACTTACGATGCAAGCAGTGCAGGTGCAAACGATTACTTGAGTTTAGCAGAAGAATTAATCAGAAAAAACAATTAATATAACAATGGCAAAGGCAACAAGGAAACAGGCATTAGGAAGAGGATTATCAGCATTGTTAAACGATCCGAAAGAGGAAATAAAATCGGCTGAAGATAAAAATGCCGATAAAATAGTAGGAACAATCATAGAGTTGGAAATTGAAAATATTGAAGTTAACCCTTTTCAACCAAGAACAAGCTTTAACGAAGAAAGTTTAAAAGAACTAGCTTCCTCAATTAAAGAGTTAGGAATTATTCAACCTATAACGGTACGTAAACTTTCTAGAAATAAGTTTCAATTGGTAAGTGGAGAAAGACGTTTCCGTGCAGCTAAACTGGTCGGATTAGAAACTATTCCTTCATATGTACGCCTTGCCAATGACCAAGAATCGCTAGAAATGGCTTTGGTGGAAAACATTCAACGACAGGATTTAGACCCTATCGAAATAGCCCTTTCTTACGAAAGACTCATAAACGAAATAGAACTTACTCAAGAAGCACTAAGCGACCGAGTAGGAAAAAGTCGATCAACAATAGCCAATTATTTACGCCTGTTGAAATTGGATCCTATTATTCAGACTGGAATGCGCGACGCATTTATTACTATGGGACACGGACGAGCATTAATAAATATTGATGACCCTAAAACCCAAATAGACATTTATATGAAGGTAATAGACCAGTCGCTATCTGTTCGTCAAACCGAAGCATTGGTCCGAGAATATAAAAACCCAACCGCCAAAGAAGCTAAAAAACCAAGTTTACCTAACTTCGCACAAAAAGCTAAGAAGGAGTTATCTAGTTATTTAGATAGTAAGGTTAGTTTGCGAGTTAACAAATCTGGAAAAGGACAAATGGTGGTGCCTTTTAAAAGTGAGGAAGATTTAAATAGAATACTTAAACTAATTAGACGTGAGTAAGATTGTAATATTTTTTACACTCTTACTGACCACTACCCTAGTATCTATTGCACAAGAATCCGACAGTCTAAGAGTAAAAGGGAACAGCAAAAATTTCGCTGAAGAATACAATCCACTAGCACCAGCAACAGCAGCTTTTTATTCTGCCGTACTTCCTGGTTTGGGACAAGCCTACAATAAAAGGTACTGGAAAATCCCTCTGGTATATGCAGGTATTGGCGCTGGAATTTACTACCATTTAGAAAACAAAAAAGATTATAAACGGTTCAGAGATATCTATAAACGGCGTTTAGAAGGCTATACCGACGATGAGTATTATGGAGATGGCGACACTCCAAAAGTTTCAAACCAGCGTTTGCGAGATGCACAACGCACCGCACAAAGAAATAAAGATTTAAGTATAGCAGTAGCCATTGGGTTTTATTTAATAAACATTATTGACGCAAACGTAGATGCACACTTAAAACAATTTAATATAAGCGAAGATCTATCGCTACAACCACGAATCGGAATTGATCCTGTACAATTTCACTCTACCTACACTCTATCATTGAATTTTAAATTATGAGAATAGCACTTATAGGATATGGAAAGATGGGGAAAACCATCGAAAAACTAGCCAAAGATAAAGGCCATACAATAGTTTATAAGTCTACCGCAGATTGGAGCGAAGGCGATTTAAATACTGCCGATGTAGTTATAGAATTCAGTACTCCAACAGCTGCTACAGAAAATATTAAGATGTGTTTCGATAAGAATATCCCTGTGGTTTGTGGCACTACCGGATGGTTAAACAAATACGAAGAAATAACAAAGGATTGTAAAGATAAGAATGGTGCTTTGCTTTATGCATCTAACTTTAGCTTAGGAGTTAACATCTTATTCCATGTAAACAAAGTTTTAGCAAAAATCATGGAAAACTTTCCAGAATACCAAATCCAAATAGAAGAAACACACCACACCGAAAAAATTGACGCACCTAGTGGAACCGCTATTTCTCTTGCCAACGATATAGTGCCGTTTAGAGGTAAAACAAAATGGACCTTAGATAAAGAAAAAGAAGATAGCATTCCAATTTATGCTTATCGTGAATCGGAAGTTAGAGGCACTCACACTATCACTTATCGTTCTCAAATAGATACATTGAGCATAAAGCACGAAGCGCATAGCCGCCAGGGTTTTGCTATGGGTGCCATTTTAGCAGCGGAATGGTTGAAAGATAAAAAAGGAGTATTCACTATGAATGATATACTCCAATTAAAATAAAATATTAAAGATTATAAGTTATGACAGTAACAGCATGGTTAGGCCTGTTCTTTTTTATCCAAATACTACATTTTGCATGTACTTGGAAACTTTATATTGCAGCCAACAGAAAAGCTTGGGAAGCTATAGTACCAGTGTATAACGCAGTGGTGCTCATGAAAATTATAAACCGACCAAGATGGTGGGTTATTCTTCTTTTCCTTCCCATTATAAACCTAATCATGATTCCAGTAGTCTGGATAGAAACCTTACGCAGTTTCGGAAAAAACACCTACAAAGACACCTTTCTAGGTATTATAACTCTTGGTTTATATATAGGGTATGTAAACTACACTCAAGAGCTTGCACACATTAAAGACAGAAGTTTACAAACCAAATCCAAGTCAGGCGAATGGGTAAGTTCCATTCTATTTGCAGTAGTAGCAGCAAGTATTATTCACACCTATTTTATTCAACCTTTTACCATTCCGACCTCCTCTTTAGAGAAAACATTACTTGTAGGAGATTACCTATTTGTAAGCAAACTTCACTATGGAGCTCGCGCACCAATGACAGCTTTAAGTCTTCCAATGGTTCACGATACCATACCGGTAGTTAAAAGCAAATCCTATATCAATAAACCACAACTACCCTATGTTAGAATTCCAGGGTTTCAAAAAATAAAACGAAATGATATTGTGGTGTTCAATTGGCCTGTAGACACTTTAGTGGATATAAATAATCCGGCAAAGGGAAGTCGAATTAAACCAATAGACAAGAAGTCCAATTATGTAAAACGAGCGGTTGGTATCCCTGGTGACTCCTTAGCAATAGTAGATAAACAAATGTATATAAATGGAGAGGCACTAGAACTACCCGATAGGGCAAAACTTCAGTTTTCGTATGTTGTAGTTAGTGATAAACCTCTGAACTTAAATTATATTGCACAACGATTTGATATCACGGATATATTTCCTTTAAACAGAGAATACACTGGATTTCAAGCATATATGACCGACGAGGCTTATGAACGTCTAAAAAGTTACCCTGACATAAAAAGTATTACTCCAATTACGCATGAGAAAGGTAAAGTAGACCAAAGTATTTTCCCACATGACAGCCGATATGGATGGAATGTAGATAATTTTGGACCAATTTATATTCCAAAGAAAGGAGCTACTGTAGCAATTACACCAGAAACTATTCCATTCTATAAATCTATTATAGAAGTATACGAAGGTAGAGAAATGGGAATAGATAACAAGATACAAGTAGACTATGGCAATGTACTTCTAAATGGTGAGCCTATTACAGAATACACTTTTTTACAAGATTATTATTGGATGATGGGTGACAATCGACATAACTCTCAAGACGCTAGGAATTGGGGTTATGTACCTTTTAATCATATAGTAGGGAAACCAGTTATGGTGTTCATGAGCATTAATAACCGTCTACAAGGCTTAGGCAATAAAATACGAACCGAACGCCTATTTACTACCGTACATGGAAAAGGCGAACCGAAATCCTATTTATATTATGTTATTGCAGGAATCGTACTACTTATTGTAGGTGGTGAGATTAGAAAGCGAAGAAAGAAATAAGCATAAAGTATTTTAAATTTTATGGATAAGGTATTGGTCTATCCTGCATATTTCCCTTGTGCACTGCAATTAGCTGCTATGGCACAAGCAGATTCTGTGGTGTTTGAACTACATGACAACTATCAAAAGCAAACCTATAGGAATCGCGCTTATATTGCACATAGCAATGGCATACTGGTATTAAACGCTCCGATTATAAAACATAAAATTTCGGGCAACAGTCGTAGAAAAACAAAGGAAATTCAAACAAGTGTACATACTCCTTGGCAGCAGCATCACTTCAAATCTATTGAATCTGCCTATCGTTCCTCACCTTTCTATGACTTTTATATAGATGATCTAATGCCACTTTTTAATGAGCCTGTAGAAAGCCTACAAACTCATAACATGAAAATTTTTAATATTTTATGTGAGGTTTTAGAATGGGAAGTTAAAACAGAAATAACAACTGAATACCAACAGGAATTCGACGGAAATGACCTTCGTGGTTTAATCAATGCCAAAAGAAAAATATTTCATTCCTTTAGTCCTTATATTCAAGTGTTTGATGAATCAAATGGTTTCCTTCCTAATTTAAGTGTACTAGATTTATTATTTAATCTTGGACCAAATACACTATCCTATCTAAGAGCCGAAGAAATAGATTTTAGTTTATACTAGAATAAAACTACTGGAAATCACTCTCTAACCATTTGGATATAGAACGTGTTTATTTATAAACATTAATTTGTTATGGTGTATTTAAATCGATATCTGCCCAAATTGCTTGATGGTCGGAGAAGGTTTCCTTTACCGTATGGAATTGCTTCACCTTAACATTTGGTGAGACTAAAATATAATCGATACGCAATGGGAATCCATCGAAGTAAAAAGTGGTACCAATTCCACTTCCTTTTTCTAAGAAAGCATCCTTCATATCGCCTTTTAATTTCTTGTAGTTGTAAGAAAATGGAGTGTTATTAAAATCCCCAGCAACGATTATATTTTTATGTGGGGAAGCCTCCATATGCTTTCGTAGTAACCTTACTTGTCTTTCTTGCTTTACAAATGCATGCGAAATCTTATTCTTAATGAAGTCGGTGCCGGTTTCTTGTATATAAGCTACTTTAGCAATAATTCGCATAGATTGAAGATGCACATTATATATTCTAAAAGTATCCTCAGCTATTTTCACATCGGCCCATAAAGCATTGTTATTGGATTGTTCAAATGAAAATGCCCCCTGATCTATTATTGGGTATTTAGAATATATAGCATGTCCAAAAAGCTTTTTAGAATCATTATAATCCACATACTTATAAGGATAAGCAGAAAAATCCATTTCCTTTTCCTCTTTAAACGCTTGAATAAACAGTAAATCAGGATTGATTTCTCTTACTATAGTTTCAAACTTTTCTGGTGCTTCGTTTCTCTTTTCTTTAGCCTCGTAGTAATTAAATAATCTAACATTGTACGATAATAAACGAATGGAATCTTTCTCCCGTGATTCCGAAGTCGAATTATCGAACTTTATAAAAAAACCGAAATTTAACGTGGCTAAAATTAAAACTATCAAGGACAAAAAGAACTGCTTGCGTAATCGGATCAACCAATACAACATAAAAATCCCGTTCAGAATAATCAATGGGAAAACTCCAAGACTCAACATAGAAACTGTTGGGAACCTAGTTGGTGGTAAATAAGGCAAAACAAAAGAAAGCAAGAGAAGAAATGCAACTAAAGAGTTTGCATAAAAAATTAAGCTACCAAGACATCCTAATCGCCTCATTCTTATTACTTATTATTACTTGCTCTAAATAGAAAATCCTTTTCAGCTTTGGTCAAGCTGTCATAACCGCTTTTAGAGATTTTCTCTAAAATAATATTTATTTTTTCTTGATCGCTAGCATTACTCTGAGATTCATCTGCAGTTTGTCTCGACCTCCGTTTAGGATTTTTATAGACTTTCTTAAATGGTGTCTTCGGTTTTGATTTAAATAATCCCACGATAAAGTCAAGGCTCCTATCCCACCAAAGACCAATATCGTTTCCTTTACGAAGTTGTGTGGCGTATAAATACCCAAATAATGCACCACCTAAGTGGGCTATGTTTCCACCTGCATTGGAAATCGGTATCATAATAATATCCAATGCTACTACAAATAACGCAATATGCCAGAGTTTTATTCTAAAGAAAAATATTCGAATTTCGGAATATGGACTAAAAATGGCTATGAAAATCATCACTGCCCTTACCGATGCTGAGGCACCTATAAGATTGGTTTTGGTAAAACTATCTGCAAATACAGGAAAAATATTGTATGCACCTACAAACAATAATCCCCCACTCAAAGCTCCCAAAAGATATAGAGTTAAGAATCTTTTACCGTTGAAAAGATTCAAAACCATAGGTCCAAACCAATATAAAAACAGCATATTCCACAGGATATGACTTAGTCCTGCATGTAAAAAACTATAGCTGATAAGACTCCAAGGTTGCAGTACAAGTTTCTTTAAATCGCTTGGAAGAACAAACCATTGTGTAAGTGCCGTTTGTGATTTACCTATAAAAAACGAACCTAACCAAACTGCCAAAAAAATGGCGACATTGATTACAATTAGCTTTACAACAACGGATGAAGTTTTGTATTTATATTTAAGAGACTGATAATCCATAGTACTTATAAAACTAATTCCACCTATTCCTTTCGAACTGATTTCTTTGCCAATTGCGAATCATCAAATACCCTATTAACGCTCCACCAATGTGTGCCCAATGTGCTACGCCAGTAGAGGTACCGCTTATTCCAAAGAATATATCGATAAGAATAAGTCCCGGGATAAAATATTTTGCTTTTACCGGAACGGGTAAAAATATCAACATTAATTCGGCATTCGGATATAATACTCCAAAAGCAACAAGCACACCGTAAACGGCTCCTGAAGCCCCCACAGCAGGTACATTATAAGATGAGAATAAAGTATTTAACTGATCACGTGTAACAGATTTCAAGAGGTTTGTATCATATTCTCCTGTAGTCAAAATCCTGTGAATATCATCTGAGCTCCAACCTGCTTGTAATATTTGCTCGGATATAGTGTGTACTTGATAGTAGTTAAACCCTGTATGAATAAATGCCGCTCCAAGACCTGCTGTAAAATAAAAAAACAAAAATCGTTTAGACCCTAAATGGTATTCCACTGGCGAACCAAATGCCCATAGCGCATACATATTAAATAATATATGCATTAAACCACCATGCATAAACATATGCGTTAAAGGTTGCCAAACATAAAAGTTTGGACTTTCGAAGTAATACAATGAAAATAACCTGAATACCACCTCGCCCACAAAGTAAGTTCCCGCAAAGAAAATTACATTGGCAATGATAAGCGACTTTATAGTTTCTGATATTCTACCCATTAGTTAAATAAATTTATTATCTAGATAATCTATATCTAAGGTTATTAACAGTCTGCGATTAGTAGGAGATAACGTAGGCTCCGTACAAGCGAAAAGTTGATTAATTAAATGCTCTTGTTCTTCTTCACTAAGAGGCTCTCCTACTTTTATAGCCATAGTTTTTGCTAAAGATTTCGCCAATACATCAAACTGGCTAAAACTTTCTCCTGGAACATCTTGTTTCATATCGTCTAGCAGTCGCTCCATAATCTCTTGTACGCTACTTTCGTTAATGTGCACTGGAATACCGCTTATCTCCATGGTTTCATCCTCCAGTTTTTCAATAACAAATCCCGCTGTTTTCAACTGATCACGCAAATTGGAAAGCAAAGCGATATCTTGCGAAGAAAACGACAGTTGTAAAGGGAATAGTAATTGTTGACTCACCGCTTCTTTTACAGAAATGTTTCTAAGCAAATCTTCATACAAGATTCTTTGATGTGCTAAGTGTTGATGAATAATAACAACCCCACTTTTTATTGAAGTGACAATATATTTGTTTTGTAATTGGAATGCGTTAGAGCTTGGTTTAGCGTGTACGTCTTCGAACAAAGTCCCGATTACATTATCTGTTTCAAACTCTACTCCTTGTAGCCCTTCAATCGTACGCTTCTCAATCGATGCATTAGAATTTGAAAACGTAGGCGACTCAAAAGTAGTTTCTTTTTCTAAACCTGTATAAAGTGCTTCCCAAGGGGCATCTTTCTTAGGCGTAAACCCACCCGTATTACGAAACTGTTGCATGCGCTTAGCTTCTTCCTTAAATGGATTAAAGTCTCTATCTACCTCAATAGTCGGAGGTGTGGGCTTCTTATTATCATACTCATAAGGCGTTGTCATCTCGGAATCCAGCGAAAAGTCAAGTGCTGGAGTAATACTAAACTGTCCTAAACTGTGTTTAATAGCCGCTCTAAGTAAAGTATAAATCGCATGTTCATCGTCGAATTTAACTTCGGTTTTCGTAGGGTGGATATTGATATCGATTGATTTAGGATCAATGTACAAGAATAAAAAATACCCAGGTTGGGTTTCTGGCCTTAAAAGTCCTTCAAAAGCTGCAACCACAGCATGATGTAAATAGCTGCTTCGTATGTACCTATCGTTTACAAAAAAGAATTGTTCATTTCTTCGTTTTCTAGCGAACTCTGGTTTTTGAACAAAGCCCGAAACCTTTACTATATCGGTTTCTTCCGCTACAGGAACCAATCGTTCTTTGAGTTTATTGCCAAAAATATTAATTATGCGTTGTCGTATTTTAGACTTTGGCAATGAAAACAACGTAGTGTCATCATCTAAAAAGGTAAAGGCTATATCTGGATGCGCTAACGCTACACGTTGAAACTCATCTATAATATGACGTCTTTCTACCGCATCACTTTTAAGAAAATTCCTTCTTGCTGGGATATTGTAGAATAAGTTTCGCACACGAATAATCGTTCCTTTGGCCGTGACTACGCTTTCTTGATTCTTAACTTCACTACCTTCCACTTGAATCTTTGTTCCTACTTCTTGATCTTCGGTACGTGTTTGAATCTCAAGATGTGCAATAGCCGCAACTGATGCAAGTGCTTCACCACGAAAACCTTTCGTATTTAAGGCAAATAAATCTTCTGCTTTTGATATTTTTGAGGTGGCATGACGCTCTAAGCTCAATCTTGCATCGGTACTAGACATGCCTATGCCATCATCAATAACTTGAATAAGCGTTTTACCAGCATCTTTAATAACTAGGGTTACTTCTGTTGCTTTCGCATCAATAGCATTCTCTAAAAGTTCCTTAACCACAGAGGCAGGTCTTTGCACTACCTCACCAGCTGCGATTTGATTGGCTACGTGATCGGGCAACAATTTAATTACATCTGTCATCTACAAAGGTTGTAAAAAAATGGATAGATCGAAATCTATAATATACAGAAAAATTAGCACCAAAATTAGAGCGATTATTAATATTATCTTGTTGGTTGATGTACCTCGACTTTCCTTAAAATCAGCAATTGCAGCTTTAAACTTATTTTTAAGTCCTCGATTGCTTCCTACTGTTGTTCGGTATTCATCGAATTTATATTCTATTTTAAAAGGTCCTGCATCACGCCTACTTTTATAATAACGTGCTTGGTACCTAAACTCTTTATTTTTCTTTCGTCTTCTAAACACCGTGATTTTTCAATTATCCCAAAAGTACGCATTTATGAAATGCTATAAAAATTAATAGAATGTATATTACCGATTGGGCTCTTTGTTATACAGCATTAAAAGACAACCAACAACACCCTTAAAATCAACCATCTACACCTAAGCCTATAGCTTACCAATCACTAGATTTTGGACTATAGTGATTAACTTTTATTTGTATAACTCTTCCATCTTTTCTATTTGTTTTAAGTAAAAAACCTTGACTAGTTTTCTAATCAAGGTTTTTATAATATATAACTAAAATGGAATT
>DATGSX010000177.1:0-14590 GCA_035302145.1 Flavobacteriaceae bacterium
AACAACTGGGAGGATCTAACAGTATTCTTTGAGTTCCCAGTAGAGATAAGAACAATAATTTACACTACTAATTTAATAGAAAACCTGAATGGTAAAATTAGAAAATACACTAAAAATAAACTCTCATTTCCTACAGATGAGGCAGTTATGAAATCTGTTTTTCTAGCCTTACGAGAGTCTACTAAGAAATGGACAAGACCGATTCGTAACTGGGGCATTATTTTAAGTCAATTTTTGATTATATTTGAAGAAAGGGTCCAATTATAAGAAAAAACGAACCCTCTAATTTTTCTACTTACACACTTTACGGGATAGTGTCTTCATAATTTGCAGCAAACATATCAAGGGAAACGTAGAGAAAGATGTAATCAAAATCTCTTGACACCATATTCTTGCCATGGATAAAGCTTCTTCTTATAACGCGATTGCCTTCATAGTTGTGGAAAGGACTAAGGGAATCAAGAGCAAAATCCATATTTCTTTTAAGCCACTGTTCAACCGCTACTGACTTGCTTTTTATTCTTTCGTATTCTGCTAGAAGTAAAGCAGATTGCTTGTTATAACTAGCGTAGTTTTCCAATACACTGAGCTTGGTATAGATAGCAACAAATAAACAGTCTTCTTTTCTTTCGTAACAAAAACACGGAAATGGGCTTTTACGAAATGTACAGGAATTATCATCCGCTTTAGCGAGGTATAACTCCCAATGTTCCTGTAACCAGTTAAGAACAAAATCGGTAGACAACGCTTCCTCCCCTACTTTGTTCCGATATACTCCTATTTGTTCTAATGCGGTTGTCATATCTTTTTTTTTGTAGGTAATAATTAATAATCAACAATTAAGCATCAATAATTAACCATTAATAATTCCCTGTGTAGATGTAAAACGTTAGTTGTTCCAGCCCTTTCGTGCAGGTCATCTACATTTTGGGTGATTACCGTAATCTTATATCGCTTATAAACTCTAAATTCTCTATAAACAAACTACCTGGGGCAACCCTATTTACTGAGTATCACTAGCATTCTCCGTTTGATTGAGCTATCCTTAGACTGATTAGCTTACTATAAATTACTTTATTTTTGTTTATCTGTTTTTTAAATAATTAACTTTAAAAATACAAACAGTACTCAAAAATCCAATAAATAAATATTATACTTTCACAAACTGAAAGTAAGGATTCCCTAAGTAATTATCTGATTCCGCACTCAACTCATTATTTACTTTATAGGATTCAATATAAATTTCATTGGTTATTTTGTTTGTGCTCAATAATTCACCTGTCCACTCATATAGTCCCATCTTTGGTCTGCTGAAAAATGAAGCTTCTAAGAACATTGGAATAACGCTATATACCCCATTTGGGGTTGCTCTATTACCACCATATACATTTGTAATAGACTTCATTATTGTCTCGGTATTTACCAATTCTTGTACAGCAAAAAATTTCCCAAATGTTTGTAAGACATCAAACGAAAATGGGAAAGCACTATTCAATAAAGAGATTAGAATAATATCTCTATCTACTTTATTTTTTATAGCAGTCTGAATTTCGGAATGTCTCTCTTTGATTAACTCCTGCATAGGGTTATTTAAAATTATTTTATTCACTATCCTCAAAGCTTTCTTTAACCTATTTTCTCCTGTGAACTCTAATCGTAATTGCTCCAAAATATAGTCATCACTATAATTGTCATTTAAATAACTCTCCAACGCTATATGAAGTGTATCTATTGGTATTCTTTGGTTAATGTCGATTGATTTATTCTTCATTAAATTTTTATAAATGGAATTAATACTTCTAAGATATGTGCTCCTCCATGGGTTACTAAACTTTCCTCTCGAGAGAAACTAAGGTTATCATTTAAATAAATAGATTGGCTTTCTGTTACTATGGAATCTATTAATTCTGGATTATTCTCTAGAAACTCTTCGAATAACCATTCCGTTGAGTACTCTAAATGACGTGTGCTTCTACTTCCAGACTTATGAGTTCCAAGCTTTTCTCTACCTTTCAAACCACGCCATCCTTTTGCTTGTATATTACCGTGATCGGTAGTTATAAATATAGTAAATCCTTCTTCTTTGAGTGTTCTTACTATATTCGCAATATCACTTCGTTCTATCCAATTTTCTGTTAGAGCTAATAAATCCTTATAGTCTGTAGAGCTATGCATTTTATCATCTAAGTCTTTAAACACTATTGCGAATTTAGTTATTCGATCCAGATTGGATAAGTCTATTTTTTCATGATTATATCGAATTTCGAATTCGTTATTGCCATTTTCTATCCAATAGTTCCGCCACAGTCTTTCTTCACTTACCGGTCCTTGGTAATACTCTTTTTTAGGAGTGTCTCCTCTAAAAATAGCTTGCCTGGATAGTTGGGTGATAGAAGGAAGCCAAGAGTATATAACGTCTTCAGTTTCTGCTAAAGGAAGCTTTTCTTTCAAAATATCATATTGCCAATATGCTAATCCATCTATAACAATAAGTGCAATTTTTTCATTTAAATAATTAAAACTAAGATAATCTAAAACTTTAGAAACTATCTTTGGTTTTTTCACTGCACTTGAGTTCTTTGTTTGCTGATAAGTGCTTTCTATATTTTTTTGAAAAGCATTGTTTACTTCTGACATTTCAAGTATTAACTCTTCTACTTGAGATGTTTTTATCGCTTTTATAACACCTTTGGAAATCGTTTTACAAACCTTTGCCCAATCAATTATTGCATTATCTAACTGAGTGTTTAAAGTTTTAATAAAAGCTGGAATATCCATCTGAGTTTCTTTTTCTGGTAAAGCAGCTTCTTTGATTTTCTCAATAACTTCTAATGTTCTGCGTCTGTTTAAGGAAACAATCTGATCCTTATCGAGTAAAACATCCAATATCTTTAAATTAACATCTTTTATAGACGGGATATGATATCCACTGTAGTAAGAACTTAATTCAAAATCAATGGCAATAGACTTTACTATGATGTCTTCTAAGTAATCTGAATTGTTTTGACTTAGTAGTATGAGAATATCCTCAGGGTCTTTTAATTCAAATGCAATTCGTTGGCTAATTTTGCTTCCATGTACTACATGGATTCCATAAGTTTTTATTGTATGTATTACGTCCTCACGGTATAAAAATCTATCCGAATTTCGGATCAAAATAACCTTCGCACCGTATTCCTTTAAATCTCGTGCAATATGTTGAATAATTCCTTTAGCCATTCAATCTTATGGTTAATAGTTGTTTAATTCCAGGAATTACTTTATTATCCATATTAAACTCCTGCATCCATGCTTCATGCTCTTTCTCTAATCTAGATAGCTTTGATTGACGAATATTTTCAATTCCTATTTTTTGAATTCTAGACTTCTGGAAATTATAGGAGTTAATACGATTTTCCTTTTTAGTTTCTAACTTGCTTAGAATATCAACCTCTAGGTTTTGGAAGACTACAAATAAAGAATCATTCAGAGTTTTTTCTATTTCAATTGGATCCTTATTTTCTTCCACTTCTTTCAATGTGAATTTTGTGGAACCAGATACTAGTCTATTCCATATATCATTGGCATAAGCAGTATATTGTTTTCCATTATCTGCTATAAAAAAACTTTGATATTGGACCTTACTTTCAACTTTATTCTTAGCACTTATTTGCCATAAGCTCCAGTAACCTGGGGTTTCTTCGCCGGATTCTGAAATTATTACTGGAATCCCATTCTTATTGTCAAAAGTTCCAATACCATTAAGAATTTTACGCACCCAATCATGTTGTAGACTTATATGCTCTACTCCTGGATTATCTAATGATACTTCTGCATCAAAAGAAATCTTTTTCGTAACATTTTGAAGATGTACTTCGGAATAACCTGATTTGTTTTTAATTACCGTACCGTTTTGAGTTAGAGTATATTCTTCAATCATTGATTCTAACCAGTACGGCAAGGGACTGTGTTTAATTTCTGCTGCTTTCTTATAATCTATATCCGACTCTTGAACCTGAGGAAGAGCACCTTCAGTACTTTTATACTCACTCAATTTCCCTTTAATCTCATGTAACCATTGGTCGCCAGCAAAATCAAAACGTTCTGGGTTTAATAAACTTTGTAAATAAAGGTTATTGACTTTCTTTAGGTCGAGTGCTGAATCTAGTACGTCGGAAGTTTTATCTATACCAAATTGCTCTATAATATTGTTTAGCTTTTCTTCTATAACCTCATATACTCTTAAATCTACACTATTATTGGTAAGCATATTGTATGCTTGTACTGGCTTCTTTTGACCTATTCTATCTACCCTCCCTATTCGCTGTTCTATCATCATAGGATTCCAAGGAAGATCATAGTTTATTACAATATTACAGAATTGCATATTTAATGATTCTCCAGCTGCATCGGTAGCAACCAAAATTTGTGCTTGATCTCTAAACTTTAGAAGAGCTCTTTTCCTTTCGTCTATATCCTGGCCACCATGAATAAATTGAACGTTATATCCTTTCTGCTGTAAAAAGTCACATAACATCTTTTGAGTAGTTCTGAACTCAGTGAATACAATAATTTTTAATTCTGGATTGTTATTCTCTTGCTGTAGCTCAAGATATTTATCATGTAAAGCTTCAGCCTTAGCATCGGTTTCTGTTTGTATACAATCCTCTGCTTTTTCAATTAAACTTGTAAGCAAAGCTTCTTCATCTTCAAAACCACGAGGATCGTATTGGTAAACATCTTCAAAGTCCACGTCTTGATTATATTCGTCTATGCGACTATCTATCTCATTGGTGTAATCTTCAATCTCATTCTGCTCGCCTAATCTTAATCGTTCTAAACGACCTTTCATTGCCGAAAGGATTGCTGCAGTGGAACTACTAACTAATCGCTGAAACAAAATCATAATAAGCCCTGTAGCATTATTCTTTGTACGTTTGGCTGTATTAAATCCTTTACGGACATAATCGGTTACAGCGTTGTATAATGCCATTTGCTTTTGATGCTTATTTATATCTAAGAATACATCAAAGCGATAGGTCTGTCTTTCTGAGAAAAGCTTATTCCCATCGTAGTCCACAGCAAAACGTTTTTCCGTACGTATTACGTATGGTTCTAATTCCTCAATAGCCGGTAAACCTTCTCCTGCAAATGCATCAGGATCGAGTAGCTGAAGTATCCTCCTAAAATGATCTTCCTTTCCTCTATGTGGTGTTGCGGTTAACAACAATACATTCGGTACTGAATTACAGAGCTCCTGGGCTAAAATATAGCGTGAAACGGTAGAAGTTGCACCACCCATTTTATGTGCCTCGTCAATAATTACCATGTCGAAATCTGCTTCTAGTACAGCAGCCATTCGGTATTTATTGTATTCATCTATTCGTTCTTGCGACCAGCCTTGTCTTTTTTCTAGAGGTTTAAGCGCATCAGTAGAGACGATTATTTGGTTATGTTGCGTCCAAAAATTAAATTCCTCATCGGCATTAATATTAGCAAATGTACGAGCCATAGAGGTAATCATTTCTGAATCGTAAATATGAAACACCTCGTTAAAGTGGTCTTTAAGTTCGCTTTGCCACTGCATCATAGAGGATTTAGGAACTATAACTAAAGTTCGCTTTATATCGCCACGTAGTTTTAGCTCCTTTAGGATTAAGCCAGTTTCAATTGTTTTCCCCATCCCCACTTCATCTGCAAGTAAGAATCGATTTTGTGGTGACTGCATTACTTTTTCCAATACCAGGATTTGATGTGGTAAAGGAATTAAACTACTCTCATATGGCGCTAGAAGGTTTTTCTTGGCTACTTCATCTTTTATTTTTGCTGCAATAGCGATAAAACGTAAGTATGGAATAGAGTAAAAAGACTTAGATTTTTCTAAATCCTCATATGGTACTTCTAAAAAACTATTATCTTCTAAAAGCCTTATCCAAGCTATACGTTGACCGAAAACCTCCTTCTCCCCTACAACTTCGCAGGATTTCCCTTTATACTTCATATTAAACTCTTGCGCTTGCTATATCATAAAACTGTAATAATACTTCGTCTTCCATTAAAAGGTTGTTTGGAATTCGATCCCCTATGTTTACAATGGTTTCAAAATCTTTATCCTGATAGCATTGTTTAAATCCTTCACGCAATGCTTCTACTCGCACTTCTCTTATTCTTTTACGAGAACCTTCTATTTCCTTTTTATATCCTTCAAAAAGTCGAATCAATCGTGCTTTTCGTAACTTTTCTAAATCCGCTTCATTTTCTGGGTCTGGAGCATACCACTTCCCTTCTTCATCACTTAAAAAATTCTCTTCCAAGATAGTTTGTAGCTCAGGAATAACATCTCCTCTTCTAACGCCAGCTAACGCTTGCATCCATTGAGGTTGAATATCTTGATAGGTCAATGATTCTTCAGAAAGTAAGTTTTTTAGCCACATAACTCCATCTTGTTCAGAGGAAACTAAAATTGACAATTGTATAAACTCAGGATTCTCCTTTTTCTTCTTATCATATTCTTGTACTTGTTCATTGGTGAAAAACATTCCATCTCGTTCAATAAATCGCTCTCGTAAACCTTTTTGAAATTTTCCAGCGTCAATTGGTACTGGTAACTCTCTTTGCACATAAAAAGCAATTAATCTATCAAATAATATTTTTGGACTTCTCTCTATTATTGCAGTAGTAGAAGTACCTGTCTTTAAATGAATTGGCAAATGATTTAAGTGCTCTTCTACAAAATCCCAAATCGCAACATTAGATTCTTGATTTTGTACAAACTTTCCATCAAACTCTGAGGAAGGCTTATAACAGGTAATAATTAGATCTTGTTTTACTGAAGTAGGATTCATAACAGCATTATAGGAACCTTGTTGTTTATCTAACGCAGCAACATTAGCAATAATAAAACCTGTATTCTGAATTGAAGTTTGTATACTATTCCAAACTGAAGCTTTAGTACTGCTAAACTCCACAGTCATCCACTTTCCAGGTTTTAAAATTCTGAAGAACTCGGAAAAAGATTGTTGTATTAATATTTGATATTCAAAAATTGACTTTTGCTGAGTTCTATTTTCAATGGCTTCTTGATTAGTATTAGTTTTTAAATTAAGCCAATTTTCCCAATGTGAGCTCAGTTCAGAATACATTAAGTTAGCACCAAAAGGTGGATCCACAAAAAGATAGTCTACAGTGTTTGATTTAATATTTCCTAGACTAGTTGCAGAATTAATTCCATTTAAATTTCTCTGATTTTTTGGTAATAAATTAAATGCTCTATTGAATGCTTTTATTTTAGATTTGAAAGAATTAAATACGTTAGATTCAGTAATTAATGAGGAAACATAAATTGTTCCAGACATTGGCCCACCAGACCCTCTAAACCTATATCTTGAAGTTTTAGAGAGGTTTACGATTGTAGCAGTAAATAACGCTTTTTGCTCTTTAGTTTCTAATTCTTTATATAAATCATTTAAAACAATTAATGTTCGTTTTGTATATAAATCCTTTAACTTAATTATCCCTTTATTAGAAAATTCTTTTGTTTTATCTCCCTCTTGAAAATAATTATTTAACTGTTCAAGTTCGTCTAACTGATAATTAGATATCCTTTCAATTAAATTTAAATCATATTCATCACATGGCTTCTCAAAACTCTTATTTCCTACCTTATAATTAACGTACACAGGCTCAAACATTATTGACTTTGAAACTTCTTCAGTTTTATTGTCAATTACTGTTTCCCATTTTTTTTCCAACTGTCGCTTATTTAATAAAGCTTTACAATTAAGGCAGTGAAACTCATTTTTTAATTTTAAATTCTCAACTGCTGTATCCCAAAAATTAATATCATTCTGACAATGTGGACAAATGAAAACTTCCGACCATACTATATAGTTTATAATCCCAACTTCTTTTCCCTTATGCAATGTTTTATATAGCCAGTCATACTTGTTTTCAATTTTAGTAACAATATTACTTGCAGTTACTTGAAAACTTTCCCTGTTTTCGCTAGATACATTAAAAACTGCATTAATTAAACTTGCTACAGGACTTAAATCTGAACAAATAGCCTTTCTTTCTCCCCATTTAATATTTTTATTTTCATTTTCTTTTGAATATTTAAACTTCGAGTCAGGATTACCACACATGGACGCAGCTACTCCTGTCATTCCTGTTCCAGCAAAGCCATCAAAAACCACATCTCCTGGTTGCGTATAATGCAAGATATATCGCATAATAGCAGGATGGGGAACTTTGGTATGATACGAATGTGCTCTGTAAATAGCATTGTTTTTTCCTTCACTCACATCTGCTGTATAAGGCTCTGTAACTTTAAAATCTGCACTTCGTTTTCCTTCGTTTTCTAACTGCTTTTTATCCTCTTCCCATTCTTTAATAAAATCATTCAGCCAAGGATTTGGGCAAGCCGTATAATAAGGTGGGTCGGAAAGCTCAATAATATCCTCATCTTCACCTATAGGAAACCCCTCCATTTTTTTAAGTTCTGGTAACTTTTTACGAAGTTCTTCTCGAAAATATTCTCTACGCTCTTCTTCGGAAGAAAAAGTTTTTCCTAAAACCGTTACTGGTTTATTCTCTATATCCTTATCTGTAAATAAATCTTTGTTCATGGATTGAATGGTAGTAAACATTAAAGCATTTGGAATAATTGTTTATTCCAAATGCTTTAATGTGATTTGATTAATATTTTTTGAGGAGAAATTACAGGAATTATTATATTTTTTATTCCGCTACTTTCTAGCTTCTCAAAGAGAATACCTCTAGAAGTTGAAATAGCAATTCCTAAGATAGTGGCAACTAAAACTCCTGAAAATATAGGTTTTTCATCATTAAGTTTATAAAACTGATGTATTTTTTCTATTTTAAAATGATAGTCGGTTTGCAATAACATCAATTGCTCCTCTTGCTTATTTTTGAAAGAAAACACCAATTCAATTTTAAGCATTTCGTCTTTTAAATTATGTAGTAACTTATGCGCAATATCTACCTTAGGTTCTTTTGCTTGTTTAAAAGCGATACTATTCAGTTCGCTTTTCACCACATCTATTTTTAATAAATGGATTTCTTCTGGGACTATTTTTGGCGTCTTTTCCATATTACATAGCTACTTCGAATGTTTGACTATCTGAAGTTTCTTCATAGTTTTCAACCTTTTCAATCAATTCCTCCTGATTTTGAATTGTGCCTAAATACACATATTTAAATTCTGTATCAGTTTTCACTTGGATTAAGTCTACTCCTAAAGCTATTTCTAATTTAATTATGCTTTTCAGCGTAAGATTATGCATTCCGCTAAGCCACTTTGATATTTCCGATGCGTTTTTCCCCATTGCCTTGGCCAAGTCTTGTGATTTCCAGCCTTTGTCTTCCATCGTCAATCGGATTTTCTCTGTTATTGCTAAATTTTTCTCAATAAATCCATCAATTTCAAGGTTTTTATTTTCATCTAACCACTGACTTATCATGTTTCCTTTTGTTTTCATGTCTTCTTGTTTTTTTGGCAATATTTTATTCCCATTTTAGTAGAAAATGTTCATCTACTATAATATCGGTATAACTTTTATTCCAGCGAATGTCTTTATTAATAAAAGCCTCTTCTATTAGTTTTGATAATGTATTTGCAACTTTAAAATGAGGGCGTACGCTATCGCAATCTTGAGCTCTTCTACTAGTTTTAATATCTCCGTTAAATAAAAAGACAACAGATTCATTCGCTTTGAAGCAATACAATCTTAAATTATTAGGCTTATTATGCTCCTCTTCTGTTGCGTCATCTATCTCTACATAAATAGGCTCTCGATCGACTCCTTTGGGAGGTAAAGCTCTAGTATCTGCTATTTCAGCTTCATTTCTAAAGTACTGATCCAATGCCCCAATTTTATCACCAATTACTTCGATCCACCTTATTATATGATATAGCTTATCATAATTAGAGTTGGTGTGTTTATTAATAAATTGTTGAAAAAGCGTAGTTTCTTCATTAATACTAATAGTATAATAAGTAACCTTACGATATTTTTGCACTAATTCTATAGTTGCAAAGTTATTCACTTTTAAGTTATTTTACAAGGATTATTCACTTTTAAGTTATTTTAAAATAATCCTAATTCTATCTCTTTCTTTTCCTTTAGCCATTTGGTCTATATAATGCCTAAAAGCATTAATTGCTTCATCTGGTGTAAGCGGTTTATTAAATGCAGCTTTCATTCCCTCTATACTTAATTCAATTTTTTCTAAGCCTTTATGTAGTTCCATTATTGAGTTACGAATAGCTAGTACATTATCTATTGTTACATCAATTTCACCTTCTTTAAACTCCTTAAGAAGCTTCTGTTGCTCAGTACCTAATAAACTTATTTTCTGTTTTACCATTGGGTCATCTAAAGTGTCTTTTAGAGTTTCTATCCACTTTTGCACTAGCTTATGTAGTTCGGTTTTTAACTGCTTAACTGTATATGCCCCTTTCCCTTCATATTCAAAGGGATTAAAGTCTTGATATGGTGCCACCAATATACTCTCTTTGTTTACCTTATCATCAGCTGGTTTTAGACTTTCTATTTTACGCTCTAATGATGCGAATTCACCTTTTGATAGGAAATCAGCTTCTTTTAAAACATCAGCAATTACTTTATCATCAGAGTCAAGTAAAGCCTGTTTTTTAGTATTATCTGACTCACTGATGCGATACTTTAAATACATTTTTAAATACCAATCTGCATAATCTTCCTTAAGCTGGTTTAAGCTTGTTCTATACTCGCTTAGTTTAGCCTCATCATAATTGCTTATTATAGATGGCAAGCGACTAATTGTTTCGATAACCTTCTCTTTAAACCCCTCATCAGTAATATATTGACGGGCTTGTTGTAGGTACTGAACATCAGTATTTAAACTTTCTAATGCTTTTAACTTATTTTCAAGCTTAACAACGTCTTCTTTAATCGGAAGTAGCACATTTAAATCATCGACCGAAAACTGGAAGTTTTTTATCCTAGCCTCTGAAGTATAAGTAGCTACCCTATCACAAAACCTAGAAAAGCTAAGTAGTTCCCTACTATGTTTTTGCGCATCTACCTTAGATATTATTTCAATATTCTGAAGAGAATATCCATTTTGTATTTTACTAGACAATTTTACTGTACGGCTTGCCCAAGTATTAGCTGCATTAACTAAATCTGTATAAGTTGAAGGATTCTTTAATTGATTGCTTAAATCCCTTCCTAAAAGACTCAT
Source organism: Flavobacteriaceae bacterium (assembly GCA_035302145.1). GTDB lineage: Bacteria > Bacteroidota > Bacteroidia > Flavobacteriales > Flavobacteriaceae > JAJYTI01. The sequence continues at coordinate 11,227 of DATGSX010000177.1, forward strand.
AAACATTGATTTTAGAGCTGCTAAGTTTAGTCCTTTAGGTGGCTTAATATGTGTAAATGAAAAGAAGTCTTGACTTTCTATACTACGAAGTTCATTCAAGTTAGTAGAATTAATAGTCGTTCCTGACGATAATGTAATTTCAATTTCACCTAATGCAGCTAAAGTGGCCATTACCACAAATTGCAATTCGGCTTCTATTTGAAAATCTTTAGACAACCATAAATTGTCGCTTTTATCTACATACTCTATTATTTCATCCCTATTTAAGACTTTCCCTTCTCCTTTATCTTTAAGTTTCTTAAGTAAGCTTTTAGCATAAGGCGAATGACTATAATCCAAGCTTCCTGGCACCCAAAGACCTAATCCTGATAAAATACCTTCACCATCCCTATTACTTTGCTCAGGTGTCGCAATCTTTAATAATGCCTGTTTAATTAAACGGTCTTGATTATCTTTAGTTACATTAATATTTAACTGAGAAAACTTTGGGTAATCAGGGCGGTCATCTTTAAACCAATCTTCTAAAACTAAAGAAGCAACCTCCGAAAACACTTGCTCTTTACTAGAACCTTTACCTGGCAGTGGATAACCGCTTAGGGGCAATTCTTTGCCTTGATAATCTACTTTAGTAATTTGAACAAACTCTTGATCGAAGAAAGTTCTTGATTTTTTATTAAGCTCCTCGATTTTCTGACGATAAATTGGTTTTTGAGAGGAATCAGCTCTCGCTTCTAACGACATTGCGGCACCATATAGAACTACCGCATCTTTAAACTCTTGCGATAATCCATCGAAAATAAAATAAACTTCATCCTCTTCATGATTTCTACTCGACTTACCGAAAATTGGCATAAAGTACATATAGAATTGCCTTCTAGGATGCGTTGTTGACCTTTCGTTTGGATTTCCAAAGAAAATATAGCCTTCTCTAAAAGTCTTATGGGACTTCCACTCAATAGCATGCTCCCAAATCCTAAATCCATGTCGATAGGTATCGTGACTCAACGGTAAATTAACCTCTAAAAACTTGAAGAAATATTCATCTTTCTGAGAGGTGGACATAGTTGCCGCATAATCTTTTATTTTCTGATCAAAATTAATACCTCCTTCAATACGTAAATGGAACTCCGCATTTTCTGAATCCCTATCAAAAAACTGTCCTGATGTTGCTGTTATTATTTGTTGGCCAGAAGAGTCTACTATATCAATTAAAAAATCTCTGTCATCTGCCAATGGATCCGTCAAGCATAAATCATCTACAAGCTGTTCAGCATTGGTTCCATTTTGTTTTTGAAGTTCTTGCTGTAATATTTTAATTGCACAAGCATTTACAATTCTTTTTGCAACAGTTCTTCTTGAAGCGCGTGCTCCAATAAAGTGTGAGTCTATTTTATCGTCAATGGTATCCGTTATTTCTTTAATTTTTCTCACATCAGGATTGGCCATTAAGTCCTGTTCCTTTTTCATGTCTTCCCAATAGTGATCATAGGTAAGTAATCCTGGATTATCCTTAGGGACATCTTGTTCTAGCATTTTAGAAAACTGCCTAGATAAAGTCTTTAAGATTTCACGTTGACTTTTCCCTATTCGAATTCTCTCAAAGTTTTCAAAATAGCTAGGATGCACAGGAAACAACTCAATATACTCTTGCGTTCTTCCATGCATATCGGTAAATAAATTTAGAAAAGAATCTAAATGACTTCTTACTTTTTGTTTCTGGTGCTCATTCTTACTTAACAATCTATTTTTTACAATAAAAGCTACATCCTCTTTGGTTATCATTATATCCTTATACCTATCATTTACCTTTTGTAGCATTTCAGCTGCAAACTGAAATTCAGATGAATGATAAATCATTTCTTGCACACCAAAAACGAACTTAAACTTCGTGCCATCACAAGCTTGCCCTAAAGCCTGCAGTACAGCTAAGTCTTGGTTAAGCTTGTCTGCCGCACTTCTACCTTTTAAGTAAGCTAACATCTCGTCTATTACTATCAGGAAGCCTTTATCTGGGAATTTCTCTTCAAATTCAGCCATCATCAATAACAACTTATCAAAATAAGGCTTTGCACCGTGTCCCTCAAAAGAGAATTCCACTCCTATTTCTTTGAGGTAGTTTTCAATGTGATAGGTAACCACCTCCCAAAGGCTTTCTATATTACCTAATTCAAATCGTAATACTTTAAACTTTCCGGCAATTGCAGACAGGTCTTCTTTTGGTTTTGAGTCACTCACATATTCAAGTAAAGATTCATCCTCTGCTATTAATGACACTAAAGACATTAAGTGTGATTTACCTGTACCATAGTTACCTACAACTTGTAATCCGAAAGATTCTTCCGTTTGTGTGAAGTCTAAATTACGAACCATTAACGGAATAAGATGCTCTTTAAAAGTATTTGAAAAAACAAATGTTTTTACCAGGTTTTTTTGATAATCTAATTCATTTGTTCGACTAAACTTTACCACTTCGGTAATTGGCTCAAAGCTTATAAGATCTTTATATTTCATGTACTAACAGTGTTTAAAAAATACTTTTTTCATTAACCTATTGCTAACTTTAAGGATGAAAAACTTTTATATTATTATATGTGATATGTCTTTTAAGTTTATCTCAACTCCCTCTTCTTGAGTCAAGAAATAAATTCTATTATTTACTACTTCTCCAGGCCATTTTACTATAAGTGTAGTTCCTCTGGAGTAATTCTTCAGTATTGTTTTTAAATCTAGTTTAAGCTCTTTCTCCATCAAAATCCCTAAGTTTTCAATGCTAATATAACGCTCTAATTCTTTAGAAGTCAACACATTCGACTTTAAAAGGTTATTTAAAGATTCTAAAGCATGATTAGATAGTCTATCCTCTGTTTGATTTTGTAACATTTTAGACAATTGTCTTCCAACATCTAGATAAGGAATATCTATGCTCTTATCCTTAACAATAATCAATCTATTTCTTGGGTGAGCATTTAGAAATTGGAGGATATGTTTCATGCAGGATTAAAAAATTTGATACTTTTCATTAAAATGAATGCAATAAAAATATTCTTGTTTTCCTACGCCTTCATTTGGGGAGATTGAAGATTCGGAAATCAAATATAAGAATTTAATTTAGCAATAATTAACATTTATGTGTTTGAAAATTAAATCTCATTATATCTTAGCCCCTTAATAAGCTGGAGTGTTATTTCAAATTTAAACACTTAATTTTGAAATTATGAAATACAAGAGATGGAGCTTAAAAGAAAAGCTTGAGATTTTAGAACAAGCCAAAGAATTTGGTGTCGTAGAAACTTGCAGGAAGTTCTCTGTAAGCACTGGCAATTATTATAACTGGCGTAAGAAATTTGACCAGAAAGGAGAGGCG
>DATGSX010000178.1:0-8552 GCA_035302145.1 Flavobacteriaceae bacterium
TGTTTTTTTGTTTTTTCATTATTCTTTTATTTATAATTTGTACATTTTAAAATCATCGGAATGCTTTAACATCCCGATGATTAACTAATCTTAGATAGCCTAGAATTTTATTAAAAAACATCTGATTAACAAGTCCAAAAAGAATCTATATATCAAAACTATAAGCAGCGCGTAGGCCGAAGTAGTTAAGATTATTCACGATATTAAAATGCGCTCCAAAATCTAAGTTATCGATACGGTATCCACCTCCAAGGCCAATTCCGAATTCAGTAGAGGATGCAGTATAGCTGCCAAGACCAAATCCTCCCCAGTCAACCTTATAACTTGCAAACACTAATCCTAATTTTGGCTCTACATAGAACCCACCAAAGTCATAGTCAAAGCCAAACATGAGAGGAATCATGCTAATACTTGCAAACCCATCTTTAGCTGAAAAGTGTAGATAACCTAAAGATCCTGTAATATTCATTTCTTGATCTAAGCCATAATACGCCTTTCCTGACACTCCAAACCCAATAGAAGACATATTACTAAGATCGCCCATAGGTAAGGCCAAGTCAACCCCAACATTCATTTTGTGAAAACCTTCTTGAGCATACACCATTGCTCCAAACATAAAAAAGGCAAGCATTAAAGTTGTTTTCGTCTTTGTAAAAAATTGTTTCATAACTTTGTTTTAATTGTTAATTATAAGTGTAAATTGATTGTCACAAAACACGGGATAATCCTTTCTATACACAATAGCCAATGAGTAATTGCCCTAATTGAATGAGTATTTGATATGTTTCAATTAGTATTCGAAATTATTCGGTTAGTTTTTCAAATACTAACTCAAACTAGGTGATTACTTAATGAACTGCGGCGAATACTAAATGGGGTGAAAAAAATTAAAATTAGTTTAGTAGGTTTATTAGCTATTAACTTTATTCCCCCTTACTCAATTGTTTCACCAAGAATTTATAACTGCAATCGACGCTTTACAGGGCATCCGCTATTCCGACATGATCGGGATGTTTTTCTGGGGCGCAACAAGCGTGCTTATGGTTTTTATATTTTTTCTCTTTTTAAAAGCCAAAGAGTATATATACCTTCATTATAGCTTATTCCTGTTTTTTATTCTAATATATGGTTTAACCCACCTTGTAGCTTTCCCAGGGGTAAACTCCAAGTTATTAAACCTTTTGCGCGGCAACCGGATACTTGCTGAGCCAATGGTTTTAACCTCTTTAGCCTTCTATGCATTTTTTGCAAGTAGCTTATTGGATGTTCCTAGACAAAACAAACGCATTGCAAAGTTTTTAAACGCCCTTGGTATTTCATGTTTAGCTTATTCGGTTTTATACATTGCGATTTTCAACTTAATTTCACCACTAAACGTCTATATATTTGCTGTAGCTAGAGCTATTCTTTTCCCTGTATGTATTTACGGTATTATATGGATATATCGCAGTATTCATTCCCCAGTAAAGTTTTACTTTATTGTAGGCAGTGTTGCCTATCTTCTAGGAGCTCTTATTGCAAGTTCTCGGCATGTAAATATTCCCTTGCCCTACCACCTAATAGGCAACCTGACTTCAACCGCCTATTTTGAATTAGGCATCCTCTTGCAAGCTATATTTTTTGCCATGGCTTTGGGGCAACGCATCGTGAATTTACACGAGGAAAAACTAACGTCTGATCGATTATTAATCGAACAATTACGTAAAAACCACCAAGTTTCTTTAGAAGCAAATAAAGTTTTGGAAACCGAAGTACAAAGCCGTGTTTCAGAACTTATTAAAGTAAAAGAAGCACTCCAACAACAAGAAAAAAAACGATTGGAAGCCGATTTGATGAATTCTGAAATACGTGCCAAACAAGCACAGGTAAATCCGCATTTTATATACAATAGCTTGAATGCGCTAAAATATATGATTCAAAAAAAACACAACGAAAAAGCGGTTTCTTACTTGGTTCGTTTTAGTCGAATGGTTCGCGCTTTATTGGAAAGAACAGAAGAAGAAACCATTTCGTTAAGCCGAGAAATAAATTATATTAAGAATTATATCGAATTAGAAAAAGAGCGTTTTAGTGGATTTACTTATAGTATTGAGATAGACGAAGAGGTGCCTATTCACAAAATCCCCATTCCTCCCTTATTATTACAACCCTTAGCAGAGCATACGATTTGGCAATATTTATCAAATAGCTCCAATAATTTAAAGAAGTTTTGTATTTTGATAACGAAAAGTCAAAACAAAACTATAATTATTTCTATTTATAACGAAGGGGTAACAAATAGCACGGATACTAGTCAAACGGAGGAAACAAAGGGTATAAAACTAGCTAGAGAGCGCATTGATTTGTTTAATCAACAATCTTCGAGCTATCAAATTGAGTTTTGTAACTTTTTTACTAATCCCTTAGTCATAAATGAAGACAAGTGTACTAATTTTACGCTGACTTATCAGATAAAAGAAAATTAATTAATTCACAAGTAGCACTATGTTTCATTATTACAAGTCACTCATTTTATGTTTTTTGACTATAAGCCTATCGCCAATCGAACAGGTGTTTGCTCAAAACAAAAAGATAGACTCGCTTCAACAAGTTATTGCCAATACCAGTGTAGATAGTGTAATAATTAGCTCGACGATTAGGATTTCTAGGGAATTACATAGACAAGCAAATCATGCCACACAGGACATAGATATAGCCAGTGAAGCGGTTGATTTAGCGCTTGAAAGTGGGGATAGACTTTATCATTCCAGAGCATTGGATAATTTGGGATTATTATATCGCTTTCACCAACATTATGATATTGCCGTCCCCCTACATAAAAAAGCTTATGAGTTATTAATACCTTTGGATGGGTATGCAAAAGATAAGATGATTTGTGCCAATAACACTGGAGTGGCAGCTAGATATATGGCCGATTACGAAACAGCAGTAACCTATTATCAAATCGCATTAAAAATTGCTGAGGAGACCAATAGTCCTTTAAACATTGAAATTGCCTGCAATGGATTGGGCAATGTATATATGAACATTCCTGGACAAGAAGACCTCGGGATATCCTATTTTGAACGTGCACTTAGAACGGCCGAATCTGCAGGCAATAAACGCGGTATTGCCATGAACTACTTTTCCTTGATCAATATTTACGATTTAAAAGAAGAGCATCAAAAATCCAGAGAATACTTGAACAAGCTAGCTCAGCTAAATCATGAGTTAAACGATCAACTGGGCATTGGATTAACTCATAAACTCTTTGGTGTTAGCTATTTAAACGAAGGGATAGAGTTAGACCTGTCGAAGGAATATTTAGAAAAGTCAAAACAAATTTTCCAAACTATTAATAATCCACTCCAGGTGTCGGATGTTAATTTTAACCTCGCAAAGTTACATCATACCCTAGGTGATAATCCCTATGCCATACAATTGTTAAATGATGCCATGCTAACCGCAAAGCAATTAAAGAACAAAGGCTTAATTATTTCTATTTCTAATCTGTTATTTAAGATTCATAAGGCCGAACAAGATTTTGAACAAGCACTTACCAACCATATGTTATGGCGCGATTATCAAGACAGTTTGAACCTTCAGCAACAGCAGTTAGAGGTTTTAGCTTTGAATAACAAATATGACTTTGATAAAAAAGAATCGGAAATTGCCACCCTAAAAAAAGAGCAACAAATCAATTCGGTTCTCTTAGAATCACAACGAAATAAACTCAGGAGCCGAAGTACCATCCTTATATTAATCGCTTCATTATTTGCTACCTTGTTTATCATCTTTTTTCAAAAGAGTCAAAACAGGAAAATGGTTAAAAAGAGTGCCGACATTCAAGCTAAGCTTGAGAAAGAGCGCATAACTCAAAGCTTTGAACGCAGTTTACTAGAAGCCGAAGTCATCGCCATGCAAATGAAAATAAACCCTCATTTTCTGTTTAACAGTTTAAACTCTATCAAACTTTTAATCCAACAAAATAAAAACCCTCAAGCGATAAATTATTTAGTGCACTTGGCTCGATTTAATCGATCGCTACTCGAATTAGAAAATCTCTCTACTCACTCTCTTTCCGATGAAATCTATTTGGCAGAACAATACTTAAAATTAGAAAAAAAGCGGTTTGAAGATGATTTTGTTTTTCGCTTTGAATACCAAAATATAAAGGAAGAGGAATTAAAAGATTACTGCATTCCACCCTTGTTATTACAACCCTATATAGAAAATGCTATTTGGCATGGATTACTTCCAAGCGATAAGAAAAGTAAAGAGGTAGTTATAGCCATTAGCAAAGAAAAAGAAAACATACTGATTAAAATAAATGACAATGGTATTGGCAGACAGATAAAACCATTAAACGATAAGAAAACTGGCATAGGAAAAGGTATGGCAATTACAAAAAAACGTATTTCTTTGTTTAATAAAACCAACCCTGCTTTAATAAAGTTTAAAATAATAGACCAAATGTGTTCCTCAGGAAATGCGCTGGGAACAAGTGTTCATATAGAAATTGGAGATTCTAGAAAAATCGCATAAATAATTTAGATTATGAAAGTAGCCATATTAGATGATGAGTTGCATTGTGTTGAGAGCCTGGTTTTGCATTTGCAAAGCTTGCTCCCAGAAATCACTGTAGTTTATAAATCTACCAACCCCGTAGAAGCATTGAGCAAACTGCAAGAAATTGAGTTTGATTTACTGTTCTTGGATATAGAAATGCCCGTTATGAATGGGTTTGAACTCCTAAATAGCATGGAGGAAGTAAGGTTTGATGTGATTTTTACTACAGCTTATAGTCAATATGCCGTAGAAGCCTTTCGAGCGCAAGCCATAAACTACTTATTAAAACCAATAGATGAAGATGAGTTACGAAGTGCTTTGCTTACCTATATGGCAAATAAAGAAATAAGCATTCGAACTCCAGAGAATTTAGAGGAGTTATTAAATAATTTTATTATAGGAAAATCTTTAATAGATAAAATTGCTATTCCAGTTTCTGATGGCATTGAATTTATTGATGTAGCCGATATAGTTTACTGTCAAAGCCATAGCAACTACACGAGCATTCACTTAGCGAACAATAAAACATTAATGTTTAGTAGAACACTAAAAGATACGGAGGATATCTTAAATAAATATGGTTATCTACGCATACACCAATCCTATTTAATAAACCCAGGTCATCTAAAAAAATATGTTCGACATGATGGGGGCTCGGTAATTATGAGTGATGACACCAAAATTCCTATAAGTGCATCTAAAAGAAATAACATTATGTCGTATCTAGAGAGTTTACGAACATAGTTTAGGATCTACATCCCAAAACAATCAATTATAAAAGGACTGTCACCTAGTGTATACTATGCAAGACAGTCCTTTCGTATTTATAGGAGTGCAACAAACATTTAAATTTACTAACCAAGAAAATTCACCAGTCCTCTCTCTCCCACTCCGAACGTATTTCCTCTTCAAACGCACGGATTCGTTTTCTTATTTCTGGCTTAATCTTTTTTGCTCTACGATGAATTTTTCTAAGTTGAAATGCCCAAAGGATGCTAAATACTCCAGTCGCTAAAAAACTGAATGCAATAAAATAAACTGCGCTAATTCCAGCATAGATAGGACGTAATAATAAGATGATAGAAAGAATAGTTCCAACTACACCAAAAAACATCAATCCACCCCAACTACCAATGCCATGACGTTTTATATCTAAGGCAAAACTGATAGACCCAATAGATCGAGACAACAAAACAAATCCAACATATAAAGACAGAGTTAATATGGAAAGATCTGGGTGGGTAAGCAACATAAATCCGACGATTATGGTTAAAAGTCCGAACGCTAAAGACCAACCCCAATTTTCCATGGACTTGCGATTGCTAATCGAAAAAATCACCTCGAAAATTCCACTTACTAAAAAGGCAATACTCATAAGAATAGCTAGCGTAAGCAAAGAGCTTAAGGGAGTGCTAAATACAATAATACTGGTTAAAATAAATAGAATTCCGACTATAAGCGGAATATACCAATGCTTAATGGCATTCTTTAAGGAAGATAAAAAATAAGAATTCATAATATTTAACTTTTTGTTACAAGCTTCATTACATTTTGTCTACTAAAAATAGCTATAATTTATATTGTACAACATCTTTAAGACCCTAGACTTAATATTTACATAGCAGTGATAACCACAGTTGTAAATAGATTTTACTTGATTGCCCCAATCGCCATCTCAACCTCATCATAAACCTTTGTATTTAAACCCATTAGATGAAAAAGCAAAAGACATTTTAAATGGCTTTTAGGCTAAGCTAGTTTTATAGGTAGAGAATGTAAAAATGAAATCATGAAAGAAAACTCTAAAAACAGCTTTCATTTACACCTTATCTCACTCACATTAAATTAACAAAAAGGCTGCAAAAAGTTAACGTCAAATTTTTAGTAGGTTGTTTCATTAAAAATTTGACACAAAATAAAAAAACTGGTAGCTTTTTAAAACTACCAGTTTTTCTCTTCAACTTAAACCTTCTACTTCTAATTTGAAGCCTCGTATTTTTCTTTATAACGATGGTATAATTGTTTATGCCAGTTGTTTAAGTCGATATCTCTTCCTTGAATAAAAGCACGTTCTATATCGTTTCCTACCATATCTAACGCGTCGCCATTAGAGATAAATAGGTTGGCTTGTTTGCCTACTTCAATACTTCCCGTTACATCATCTATCCCCAGAATCTTAGCCGTATTTAACGAAACATAAGCTACGCCTTGCTCATAAGGCAAGCCATAGGCTACGGCTGTTCCGGCCATAAATGGAAGGTTTCGCTGGTTCCAAAATCCATCGGCACCATAGATTCCATAAGCTGCCAAAACCCCAGCTTCGTACAGCAGGTTGGCTTGTTTGTAAGTCAAGTAAACATCGTCATGCCCTTTCGATGGCAAGGCATGAGCTTGGTGTAAAAGCACAGGAACATCATACTGTTTAAGCAAATCGGTTACCAAATGAGCATCCCTTCCTCCAACTATAATTGGCGTGATACCTAGATCGGAAAACGTAAGCACTGCCTTTTGTATATTTTTCGCATCGTTTACATGGACAAAAACCTTTTTCTCCCCATTAAAAATGCCTTCAAAGGCTTGCAATCTAGCGTTCACTACTTTATCTTTTTCACTTAACTCAGCGTAAGCCTTTGCTTCCTGAATTAAAGAAACTAAGGTTTGGATTTGCTTTTTGTTTGCTTCTTCTCTCTTTTTCATAGCACTTGCCGAAGGTGTTCCCCAGCGCCAAAGCGGCATTTCCGGCCAATTTATATGCATACCATCATCGGCACGAACCACCGCATCTTCCCAGTTCCAAGCATCGAATTGCACAATAGATGATTGTCCAGAAATCAAGCCACGTTGTGGGGTGATTTGTGCGATTAAAACACCGTTGGATCGCGACACATTTATTATTTTAGAATCGGTGTTATACGCTATCAAACTTCGTACATGTGCATTGTTGTCTCCCACCTCAGCAAAATCCACAGTGGCCTTTACCGCTTCAAACTCTACTAAGCCTAGGTTGGTATTCGGTGAAATAAATCCTGGATATACATGTTTTCCTTTTGCATCTATAATTTTCTGTGCATTCGGTGCACTTGCAGTACTCCCTACATAGGTTATTACTCCGTCTTCAAAATTTACTGTCGCGTTTTCTAGGTACTCCCCATTTCCAATATGGACGGTTGCTCCATCAATTCTAATGGTTTGGGATTGTTTCTTCGCAGGGTAAATCTCTGGTTGTGCATAAACCGATGCGCAAATCAGTACCAGTGCGAAAGATATTATAGTGGTATAAATATTCTTTTTCATGAGTTGCATTTTAAATTTCTTGACTGATTAAACCTTTGTTCTCCTCTTTTTTAGATCTTGGTCCGGAAGGCTTCCCTGACTTTGTATCGAGCATCTTATCGATAATTCGCGACCGCTCCTTTTCAATAGCTTTAATCTTAGCTTCGTACTCTTCTATATCCCAGTACTTCACTCCATCTACATAGGTTTGCTCCGTTTTGGCGTATACCGACAATGGATTATCGCTCCATAGCACCACATCGGCATCTTTTCCTACTTTAAGACTACCTACTCTATCGTCTATTCGCAACATTATGGCAGGGTTCAACGTAACCATTTTAAAGGCCTCTTCTGGCGTGGTACCACCATACTTTACCGCCTTTGCCGCTTCTTGATTTAATCGTCTACCCATCTCTGCGTCATCGGAGTTTATTGCGGTTAACACTCCTTGTTGCTCTAGGAGATTGGCATTATATGGAATAGCATCGGCTACCTCCATTTTATAGGCCCACCAATCGGCAAAAGTAGAAGCAGCTATGCCTCGTTCTGCAAGTTTATCCGCTACTTTATACCCTTCCATAATATGGGTGAACGTGTTTATTTTAAACCCCATCTTATCGGCTACTTCCATCAACATATTTATTTCGGACTGCACATAAGAGTGGCAAGTAATATGGCGTTCTTCGTCGAGGATTTCGACTATAGCATCGAGTTCTAAATCTCTTCTTACC
>DATGSX010000179.1:0-8639 GCA_035302145.1 Flavobacteriaceae bacterium
GTAAGCTTTTTATAATTTACAATAATTCGTTTCATAATTCAACGGAAACAATTTTAGGTTTGGTTATTTAATCAAGTTCCAAAGTTATAATAGAAATCGGCATATGCTACTATTATCTAAGCTTTTTTATAATATTCAAAGGCTTGGATAATCTTGCTATTTGGCACTTGGTAATCTATTTGAGGATTACCGAAATCATGCAATAATACAAAATTAATCCTGCCCATCACATTTTTCTTGTCAAAAGCTAAATTTTTAACTATCGCATCTAAAGCCCCATCAGAAATCGAAATTTTACCATAGGTATCTAACAATAACTTTTCTATTGTTTCAAACCTTATTTTTGGAAACTTAAGTAAGTCCATCGATAGTTTTAACTCAATCAACATTCCTGCTGCTATCGCCTCGCCATGAAGGATTGGTTTACGTTTTTGGAGAAAATAGGATTCGATAGCATGACCTATAGTATGCCCGAAATTTAGTTGTTTCCTCAGCCCGGTTTCATTTCGATCTTGCGACACGATTTGATGCTTTACCTTTATCGATTTGTAAATATAATCTGTAATGGCATTTAGGTTTTTTAAATCAAAGTTTTGAAGGTAGTCCCAATGGGCTTCATTTGAAAGCAAAGCATGCTTGAGCATCTCGGCAAAACCTGAACGTCTCTCTTTATAGGACAGAGTTTTTAAAAATAACGGTTCTATCCCAATTAAGTAAGGATTGCGTATGATGCCAATGATGTTTTTAAAACCATTAAAGTCTACTCCTGTTTTACCTCCAACCGATGCATCAACCATAGAAAGTAGAGTAGTGGGTATGTTAATCCATTTTATACCACGCATATATGTTGAGGCAACAAAACCTCCTAAATCACAAACTACCCCACCGCCTAAATTTATAAGTAAACTTTTTCTATCTGCACCAAAATCAGAAAGAGCCTGCCAAACCTTAGTGCATGTGGTTAAGTTTTTATATTTCTCTCCAGCAGGAATACATATTTGATGATAAATTATATTTCCTGATAGTTTTGAACGGAAAATTGGAAGACAATCTCGTTTAGTGTTCTCATCGGTTAATACAAATATTTGACTTGGATCAATATCGTTTATCGTTTGTTCTAATTGCTTCCATAGATTTTCTTCGAATACTATTTCACAATTTCCGTCTAATATATTTGGGTAGGTCATTTCTTCGTAGTTTCGGGCTATTTTGAATTCAAATCTAAGTATATTTGCGCGAATATTTTAACTTGGTGTATGTCTAAATCTATTTTCGATAATACGGAGGTTGCTTTTAAAACTAAGAGCAATGCAGAGTTGCGACGAGCCTATTTTCTTTTTAAGTTAATCGGCCGACAAGCATTAGTAAATATAGGAACAGCATTTACTCTTTTCGCACTTAAAATTCGCTTACCTATTAAAGGTATTGTGCGTGCTACGGTATTTAATCAGTTTTGTGCTGGGGAAACCGAGCAAGAAGCTATGCCGGTAATTGATATACTTTACAACGAGGGAGGAGTCTACTCCGTTTTAGATTATTCGGTAGAAGGTCAGGAAAATGAAGAGAGTTTCGACCTTACTACAAAGAAAATCAACGAGCTTACTGTATTAGCAACTAAAAACAAAGCCATGCCATTTTCGGTTTTTAAACCAACAGGAATAGGCAGATTTGACCTTTGGGCCAAAGTAAGCGCTAAAGAAACCCTTACAAAAGAGGAAGAGGCAGAGTGGCAACGAATTCGCGATCGATATGATTCTATTTGTGCTACAGCACACAAACATGACATTATTCTATTAATCGACGCCGAACATTCTTGGATACAAGATGCAGCTGATGAGCTTTGCGAAGAAATGATGGAGAAATATAACAAAGAAAAACCCATCGTTTATAATACTTTACAGTGCTACCGTTGGGATAGGTTAGATTATTTGAAAGCCCAACATAAACGAGCAAGAGAGAAAGGATTTAAAATTGGACATAAAATAGTACGTGGTGCTTATTTAGAATTAGAAAATGAACGTGCTATTGAAATGTCTTATCCAACCCCAATTTGTGCTAGCAAACAAGAAACAGACGAGATGTTTGACTCGGTTTTGTTATATATACTAGATAATCTTGATGACATTCATTTATTCTGTGGAACACATAATGAAAACAGTAGCTTATTAGCTACCGAAGAAATGGATAAAAGAGGAATAGCTCGGAATGATAATCGTATTTGGTTTGGCCAATTATACGGTATGAGTGATAATATTAGTTTTAATCTTGCCGAACATGGATATAATACGGCGAAGTATTTGCCTTTTGGACCAATAGAAGATGTAATGCCTTACTTGATTAGAAGGGCAGAAGAAAACACTTCGGTAGCTGGGCAAAGTAGTAGAGAACTTAGTTTGATAACGAAAGAAAGAAAAAGACGTAAAAACGAAAAGAATTAAATAAGTTATCTATAAATAAAAATCTTCCTCTAAATAGGAATTCCTATTCAGAGGAAGATTTTATGCTTATGATTTCGATCTTTTATGTTGTATACTTTCAAGAATTAAAGTAAACGCTTATTACTTCTCTACTTGTTCTACATCTATTATTCTAGCGATATCTTTACAGTTTTCAATGGAAAGCTTCCAGTTTTTCCATTCATCTACCCCTTGTATTACATAGATATTACATGAATCTAATTGGGTGTTACTTTCTCTAAATAACACATCGCCTTTTTGTAGAGTGTTGGAAATAAATGCAGTATCGATCTTTCTTAGCGCCAATATCTCTAAAACTTCAGGATTTATTTCTTGGTTTTTGGTACTAATGTTTTTAAGCACCCTTGCATTTGGACTGTAATCACAGGATGCATCTTTTTTATCTAAAATAAAGAATAGAAAAATTGTACCAATAACTAATCCGCCAAAATAATATGCAAATCTTTTAAGTAAGCCCATTGTTTAAAATAGAATTATATTTATATCGCTATACGACATATCGAACCATGAAGCCACCGATTTATTGGTTGGAATGCCCTTGTAACAATAAACACCAGAACGGAGCCCGTATTTAGAACGTATAGCTTGTTCAATGCTTCCAGCCTCAGCTATTTCTAGCAGATAAGGTGTTATTATATTGCTTATTGCTACCGATGCTGTTTTAGGATATCGTGCAGGGATGTTAGGAACACAGTAGTGTACAACCCCATGTTTAATAAAGTATGGATTTTCATGACTTGTCATTTCGCTAGTTTCAAAACATCCGCCCATATCAATACTCACATCTACTATTACAGAGCCAGGCTTCATATTTTCGACCATCGTTTCGGTAACTAAAATAGGTGATCTATTTTTACCCCTTACTGCGCCAATAGCAACATCACATCGCATTAAAGCTTTTAATAAGTTTTTAGGTTGTAGGGTAGAAGTGTAAATGGGTTGTTTTAGCTGTGCTTGTAGATTGCGTAATTTGGTTATTGAATTATCGAATAGTTTAACATTTGCACCTAAACCCAAGGCCGATCTAGTTGCAAACATACCTACAGTGCCGGCACCTATTACAACTACCTCTGTTGGGGGGACACCACTTATATTACCAAAAAGGATTCCAGAATAGTCTTCGGACTCCGACATGAGTTCTGCGGCTATATGTATCGATCCAATTCCAGCAACTTCACTTAACATTCGTACCGCTGGATAACTTTCATCCGTATCACGTATAAACTCAAACGCAAGAGCTGTTATTTTCTTTTTTTCTAATAGCTCAAAATATTGTTTTTTTCTTGCCTCTAATTGCAAAGCAGAAATCAAAACGGTTCCAGGTGCAATAAGGTCTAACTCATCTAGAGTAGGGGGTTCCACTTTTAAAATTAGTGGACAACCAAAAATACGTTTCCTATCGGTAGTTATCTCCGCACCAACTTCTGAATAGTCAATATCTGAGAATCCAGAATATACCCCAGCTCCTTCCTCAACCAAGATCTTGTGGCCTTGTGCAACCAATGCACCTACGGCATCGGGTGTTAGACAAACTCTTTTTTCCTGAAGGCTAGATTCTTTAGGTATGCCAATATGTAATACACTTCTCTCCCTTTCGATCGCCAACATTTCCTCTTGAGGAAGTAATTGTTTTCGAGTAAACGGTGATTTCGAACTTGTCATAGACCTATATTTTTAAATGGTTGCTGTTTTATAGCGTAGTTAAATGTAACAATCGTTGACCAGTATCTTGACGGATTATTTCAATTTTATGAAAACTTGCAGCTAATAATGGGATAATTCTTTCTGGCCATTCAATAAAAATCCATGCATCAGAATCTAAATAATCTTCTATACCTATATCTAAGGCCTCTTCAATACTGTTTAAACGATATAAATCAAAGTGATATAGCTTATCACCAGAAGCGGTAATATGCTCGTTAACCAATGAAAATGTGGGACTACTTATCGTGTCTGTAACTCCTAAATGCTTAGCCAAAGATTTGATAAGTGTGGTCTTGCCTGCACCCACTTGTCCGTAAAACAAGAAAGTGCGTGAGGTAGCCTTTTCTAGTAGCTGTTTAGCTATAGTATCTACTTCTTCTATACCATATAGAATTTCCATTTTACTATAGTTTATAGTTCAACAAGTAATTCGGTTCCTGGTCCGATAGGGATTTCTAATAAAATCCATATTACCAATAATATAGACCAACCAATAAAGAATACCACAGAGTAAGGCAGCATGGACGAAACTATTGTACCAATACCTGCTTCCTTATCGTAGCGCTGCATAAAAGCAACAATAAGTGCAAAGTACGACATCATAGGGGAGATGATATTGGTAACACTATCTCCAACACGATATGCAACCTGAACTAGTTCTGGAGAATAGCCTAATAACATAAACATTGGAATAAAAATAGGAGCCATAATAGCCCATTTTGCCGAAGCACTACCCATTACTAAGTTTATTATAGCGGAAACCACAACAAAGCTTAACATAAGTGGAATAGCTCCAAGTCCAGAACTTTTTAAAGCTTCTGCTCCGCTAACAGCAAATATCATCCCTAGATTCGTTTCATTGAAGTAAGCTACGAATTGCGCGGCAAAGAAAACTAAAACTATATAAGTACCAAGGGTTTCCATAGCATCTGACATCCCCTTCATAACATCGGCATCATTCTTTATTGTTTTAGCTCCAACCCCATATGCGATTCCTGCGACCCCTGCACCAAGGAAAATAAGCGCTACAATACCAGACATAAATGGAGAACGTAAAATAGCACCATCATCACCACGGAGATATCCGTTTTCTGGAATTAACCCACCAACTATAAAAGCAGTAAATAATAATGACGCTATCAGTGCATAACGTAATCCTTTTTTCTCAATAGGAGTAAGCTGCTCTATAGCCATTGCCTCTTCTTCACCATCGTATACACCAAGTCTTGGAACGATAATTTTTTCTGTCACCCAAGTACCTAAGGCGGCAATTACAAAAGTCGATACGAACATAAAGTAGTAGTTGCTCGCAGGGTTCACTACATAGTCCGGAACCAATATCTGAGCTGCTTCTTGAGATAGTCCAGCAAGGAGTGGGTCGATAGTTCCTAATAATAAGTTAGCGCTGTATCCTCCAGACACTCCAGCAAATGCAGCAGCTAATCCAGCAATTGGATGCCTGCCTGCAGCTTGAAATATTACCGCAGCTAAAGGAACTAGTAATACGTAACCAACCTCACTTGCTGTATTCGATAGTATACCAGAAAAGACAATTACAAAAGTCAATAATTTTTTAGGAGTCGCTAGAACAATTCTTCTAAGGATGGTACCTATAAGTCCGGATCCCTCTGCAATTCCAATACCTAATAATGAAACTAATACTGTACCTAAAGGCGCAAAGTCGGTGAAATTGGTCACCATTTTACTTAGGATAAAGTCTAACCCGTCTTTAGAAATCAAGTTAACAGGTGTTATTTCTGCTCCAGTACCAGGGTGTATTACACTTATATCAAATAAACTAGCTATCCAAGAAGCTATAACAACTAATAATGCAAAACCAGCGAAAAGGGTTGCTGGATGAGGCAGTAAGTTACCTATTCGTTCTACTGCACCTAAAAACCTATCTACTAAATTTCTTTTTTGGACTTTTCCCATTTCTCTTATCTTATCAAAATTTTAATGTACTACTTGATTTTAATTTTTATCGGAGATTTTTCTAGCAACTCCACGTTCTTTCTTGGTTTGACCGACTATACTATATTCAAATGTATACGTATCCCTTTCAGTATAGAGAATTTTCATATGAATAGATTTTTGCTCATCCATATTCTTTGGATTTAATTTTTTAACGATATATTCGCAATCATTAATCCATCTGATAGAAGAAGTATCAGATACCCCTTCGAAAAAATCTATTTCAATCGAATCGTTACGAACAAAGGTCGTTTTGAGTAGCTCTCCATCTATAAAAGCTTCAAACTCAAACGTACCAGTGCGAAAATTCTCGCAATCTCGTTCCATATTATAACAGCTTACTGTTAAAAATCCTACTAAAATTACACTTATTAAAAATCTCATAAATATGAATTTTGCACAATTTCCGAAATTTTATTCTAAGCACCTAATTTTCGTACGTCTCGAATGAAAAGTCTGTGTAAAAAATTACTATTTTTTTGATCTCCTTTTTATTATTTGAAGGGTTAGAGAATAGAGAAGGAGCGTCAGATCTATTCTCAAAGCTGACATTAGGAGACTTGGATTTTTCGTTAGAAGGAGAGTCCTTGTTGTCATCGGTAGGTTTTGTTGTAAAGCTTTCTTTGTTATCTACCGCAGGAAATTCTCCCTTTCCGTAAAGAAACCAAGAAACGCTGACTTCGGGAAACCGATCCAAAACTTTCATTACAAATTCTAAGCTCGGTTTATTCCTGCCTGATATAAGATGGGAGATAGTAGAACGATTAAAGTCAATCTCATCAGAAAATGCAGAGGCACTTAAATTGTAATACTCCATCAATTCTTTCAACCTTGTTGCAAACGCCATGCTGTTTATCATTGTAAACTATACTTTTAAAAAATACTGTTACAAATGTAATTAATAAAAATTTACAATCCTAAATTCTTTTATAATACCCATACAAACGCTTAAAGTATTTAATCGAAGATGTCAGGTAATTTGCTGAAAATGAGATTATAAGTGTTGAAATAATAAATAGAATAGATAACCTCTATTGCTTAGCAATTTCAGCTTGTTTGATGAATCGAAGCGTGTTACATTATTAACAAACTAGCTATTAACACCTGTTTACAACTGTATAATCTTACATAATTACAATTGTAAACAACATGCATAACTATTTAATTAACTTACTTCAATGACGTATTGTAGGAAGTAAACGAAATGACAAAAGCTTTTCTTAATGAGGTTCGATACCCAGATAAAAGTGTTTTGTTAAAAAATTTTCAACGCTTAGATGAAATTCGTAATAATGGAATAGAAAAACATGTTATATAAATGTTATTGTTAGATTTATTGACTAAAGAAGGGCTTTTTTCTATTTAAAAATTAGTATATTTGTACGCTTCAAATATGAGATGATTAATGCTTTTTTAAAGCTTTTCATCTATTAATGGTTATTTGATAAGCAAAAGAAGTGTGTGCCTTATAATATAGCATAGATTAGGTTAATTACAGTAGTATCCATTATATTTAAAACTTAAGTTATATGAACTTGTAGCTTGGGAAATTAGGTTTAACTAGTGATAGATTACTTTAAGAAACCTTTAATATAAGTGATAAAATGGTATTAAAACCTGCAATATTAATAGGTTATTTGAAAATACTTTGTATTATTGCCAAATAAAGAAAAGAATAAACTTAAATACTATGTCAAGATTTAAATTAGATCATATAGATCACAAGATTCTGGAGATGTTAATCGAAAACACAAGAACTCCTTTTACAGATATTGCAAAAAACTTAGGAATATCTGCTGGTACTGTTCATGTGAGAGTGAAGAAAATGGAAGATGCTGGTTTTATCACAGGTTCCTCTCTTAAAATAGACTACGATAAGCTTGGTTACTCGTTCATTGCTTACGTTGGTGTGTTCCTTTATAAGACTTCGCAAACGCAGTTTGTTTTAGAGCGAATTAACGAAATTCCTTTTGTTACCGTTGCACATGTCACAACAGGTAAATTTAATATATTCTGTAAAATCAGAGCAAGAGATACGACCCATGCTAAGGAGATTATCTATCAAATAGATGATATCGAAGGGGTTACTCGTACAGAAACTATGATTTCTATGGAAGAAAGCATAAACGATAAAAAACGTTTAATGTATTCTATCTTTTCTTCTTACTAAGTAAGAGAATAGTTCGCAAACAATAATACAATCACCTGTTAGGATTCTAGCAGGTGATTTTTTATTTTAACCTCCTCAAATATATTCTAATATAATTACCTATTGAGTTTATAATTTAGTGTAGATTGCTTTAACTATGTTTAATCAGTTTTGATTTACAGTAAACTTAATTGATTATAATACTCCCCGAAATTCGATCCAGAGGTTAAGTTTAAAATAAACATGTAAATTTAACCCTATGAAAAGAACAAGAAGAAAATTCACCGCAAAATTTAAAACTCAAGTAGTTCTTGAAGCTATCAAAGAACGTCAAA
>DATGSX010000180.1:0-20699 GCA_035302145.1 Flavobacteriaceae bacterium
TCCGGCATTCCAGGCGATGAGTACATTAGAGATCATTTAGATAGTCGGCCAGAACGAGACAAGATGGAAATTGCCAAAGAGTTTGTTAAGTTTAACGAACGCTGTTTTGTTCGCTTGCTTGGCGATATGCGCTCGTATAACTATGTGTTTGTTCTTACCTATGATTTCGATAGAATTCAATATCGTATTCGAGCAGTAGACTTTGACCAACAATGCTACGAAGGGAATAAGCGTGTATATAAACCTCAATATTTAAAAGAGAATAATAAGTTAGTAGAGATGACCTTAAGTCTACTACAGAAAGCCTCTATCGATCAATATAAAAATGAGGAGAGGTCTTTATTAGCAAAAAGAGCAACTAGCGAGGCAAAGAGATTAGAAAACTTGATGCAATGCATGCGTAGCGACAAAATTTCCTCACCAGAAAAAGTAAAGGAATTAAAAATGGGGCTTTTTAACTATACTGGCGACGTCAATTTTAAAAAAGCAAATAATATGGGCGAAATATTGCAAAGCGCTTTGGACTTTGTAATAAGAAACTATAAAAACGTAAACCCATACCTCATCCGATAAAATCGTGAAAACTATCAACTAACTATATCCATTAAAACCTGTTACCTATGAAAATAAAAAAAATATTAGTTGCCAATCGCGGGGAAATTGCTATTCGAATTTTACGTGCTGCATCCGAAATAAACTTGACTACCGTAGCTATATATACCTACGAAGATCGTTACTCGCAACATAGGTACAAGGCAGACGAATCGTATCAGATAGGGGAAAATGACGAACCGCTAAAACCATATTTAGACGGCGATGCCATTATAGCCATGGCAAAGAAAAAGAAGGTAGATGCCATTCATCCTGGCTACGGGTTTCTAGCTGAGAACCCTGATTTTGTTAGAAGTTGCAAGAAGAACGGTATTATTTTCATCGGTCCAGAAGCAGAAGTAATGGACGCACTTGGCGATAAGGTAATGGCCAAGGAGATTGCAGAAAGATGCAATGTTCCGACAATAAAAAGCAATACCAAAAAGTTAGACTCGTTGGCGATAGCCCTTTCCGAGGCAAAGGCAATTGGCTATCCGCTAATGCTAAAAGCAGCGCATGGTGGTGGTGGAAGGGGTATGCGAATCATTAAAAACGAGGAGGATTTAAAAAACAACTTCGAATCTGCTAGAAGCGAATCGTTAAATGCTTTTGGTGATGACACCATGTTTTTAGAGAAATATGTGGTAGAACCCAAGCATTTGGAAGTGCAAATTGTAGCAGATAACCATGGAAATATTCGACACCTTTTCGAACGCGACTGCTCGGTTCAAAGACGCCATCAGAAAGTAGTAGAAATTGCACCTTCTTATAACGTATCACAAAAAGTAAAAGATGCTATATATGCCTATGCAATTGCTATTGCCAAAGAGGTAAACTATAATAATGTAGGCACCGTAGAGTTCTTAGTTGACCCGGAAGACAATATTTACTTTATAGAGGTCAATCCACGAATACAAGTAGAGCACACCATAACGGAAATGATTACAGGCATTGACTTGATTAAATCTCAGATTTTCATTGCTGGGGGTTACAAACTTTCGGATAAGCAAATAAAAATATATGATCAAGACAGTTTGACTACTACAGGGTTTGCGCTACAATGCAGACTAACCACCGAAGATCCAGAAAACAACTTCACCCCAGATTATGGAACGATTACCACCTACCGAAGCGCATCGGGAATGGGTATTCGCCTAGATGAAGGGAGTATTTATCAGTCCTATAGCGTGAGTCCATTTTTTGATTCCATGTTGGTAAAAGTTTCGGCACGTGGGCGAACATTAGATGGAGCAGTAAGGAAGATGGTGCGTGCCTTGAAAGAATTTAGAATTCGTGGGGTAAAAACCAACATCCACTTCCTACAAAACGTCATCCAACACGAGACTTTTAAGGAAGGAAAAGCCACCGTTAATTTTATAGGAAACACACCAGAGTTATTCGATATAAAATTGCCCCAAGATCGCACCTCGAAAATAGTGAAATATCTTGGCGAAGTAATTGTTAATGGCAATCCAGATATAAAAGCAATTGACCCAACTAAACATTTCCGCACCCCAAAAATCCCTCACTACGATCCGTCTTCGGAGTATCCTAGGGGGACTAAAGATATGCTTACGGAATTGGGGCCAGAAAAGTTCTGTGCCTGGTTGCTAAAAGAAGAAAAAGTTCATTTTACCGATACTACGATGCGCGATGCCCATCAGTCGTTGCTCGCCACTCGCATGCGATCTTACGATATGTTGAAAATAGCGGAGAGCTTTGCAAAAAATCATCCCAACACTTTTAGTATGGAGGTTTGGGGCGGCGCTACCTTCGATGTAAGTATGCGATATTTAAATGAAAGTCCTTGGTCACGATTACGTGAACTTAGAAAGCTGATTCCTAACATACTTTTCCAAATGCTACTACGTGGATCCAATGCCGTAGGCTATAAGGCCTATCCCGACAATCTTATCGAGAAATTCATAGAAAAATCTTGGGAAAACGGCATAGATGTTTTTAGAATTTTTGACTCTCTAAACTGGGTTAAAGCTATGGAGCCAAGCATAGAATACGTAAGGAATAAAACTGGAGGTATCGCCGAGGCGGCCATCAGTTACACAGGCGATATTTTAGATCCAAAAGAAACCAAGTACACACTGAAATATTATACGCAGCTAGCCAAAGATTTGGAAAATGCTGGAGCTCATATAATCTGTATTAAGGATATGGCAGGATTGCTGAAACCTTACGCTGCAAAAGAACTCGTATCGGCTTTAAAAGACACGTTAAATATTCCAATACATTTACATACACACGACACATCTTCTGTACAATCGGCCACTTATCTGAATGCCATCGAAGCTGGAGTAGACGTTGTAGATGTAGCGCTTAGTGGTTTATCGGGACTTACCTCCCAGCCCAGCTTTAACTCTATAGTGGAGATGTTACGA
The DNA here is from genome assembly GCA_035302145.1 of Flavobacteriaceae bacterium. Lineage (GTDB taxonomy): Bacteria > Bacteroidota > Bacteroidia > Flavobacteriales > Flavobacteriaceae > JAJYTI01. The sequence continues at coordinate 2,985 of DATGSX010000180.1, forward strand.
AATCAAAAAAGAGAACATGACTTTGATATCGAGAAGCTAAATCAGTTTTCAAACTACTGGGAAGATGTACGCGAACTTTATTATCCTTTTGAGTCAGGATTAAAAGCAGGAACTGCTGAAGTTTACCAACATGAGATTCCTGGAGGCCAATATTCCAACCTTCGTCCCCAAGCAGAAGCGTTAGGCCTAGGTGACCGTTTTGATGAAGTAAAGAAAACCTATGCGCTAGTAAATAAGATGTTTGGCAACCTGATAAAGGTAACACCGAGTTCAAAAGTTGTGGGCGATATGGCTATTTTTATGGTGACCAATAACCTAATCCCTGAAGATGTTATGCAACGTGGTGATAGTCTATCGTTTCCCGATTCGGTGATTCAATTCTTTAGAGGCGATTTAGGTCAGCCTTTAGGCGGATTCCCCAAAGACCTTCAGAAAATTATCTTAAAAAACGAGCAAGCCTACACCGATAGGCCAAACGAGCATTTGAAACCGATAGACTTTACTAAAGAGTATCGGGATTTTGTAAAAAAGTATCAGGTTGGCTTTACGCGTCCGATTGAGTTTGAGGACTTCCTATCCTATAGCTTATATCCTAGGGTATTTGAGGAAAGCCACAGAAAGTACAAGCTGTATGGCAACATCGCCATCCTAGCTACGGAGCAATTCTTCTATGGGATGAAACCGCAAGAAGAAGTGATTATCGATTTAGAACCAGGAAAATCTATTTTGGTAAAACTCCTATCGATAGGAACACCCAATGAAAACGGAATACGCATTGTGTTCTTCTCGGTAAATGGGGAGAATCGTTTTGTAAGAATAAAAGACAACTCTATAAAGTCGCAAAAAGAAGAGCATGTAAAAGCCGATGAAGATGACGAGAACCAATATGGTGCTCCTTTACAAGGAAGCTTATATAAAGTCCTAGTGAAAGAAGGCCAAACGGTAAAACAAAACGATCATTTATTCATTATAGAAGCCATGAAAATGGAAACTAGCATCGTAGCAAACAAGGATGGTGTAGTAAAATCCATAGCCCTCGAAGCTGGCGCTATGATAATGAAAAATGATTTGATATTGATTATGGAGTAGTTAGTTAGGTAGCGAGTTGTAGGTTGCGGGATGCGGAGTGCGGGTTAAGAAAACTATTTTCATTCTTTAAAAAAATCTGCGAGAATCTGTAAGAAACCTTTCACAAACAAATGCCACAAACCGAAAATATGTAACCTCTTATGTAGAAAGTACCGCGAAGATTCGCAAAGAAGCAAAGGTTCGCAAAGTGATTTTCTTAGTGTCACTCTGCGATATCTTAGCGCATCTCTGCGGAATAATTTCGTCTGTATTTTATAATAAAAACTGTCTGTTAATATTTTTTCCTAGGTTATTTTACCGAATAAGGATAGAAAGCGAATTAACGAATACTCGAATTAGCAGTTTTACAAAAGAGTTACTTGGTAACAGATATAGGTTGCGGGGTGCGGGGTGCGGGTTAAGAAAACTATTTTATTCTTTTAAAAAATCAGCGGGAATCTGTGGTGAAAACTTCAAATTATGGACTTATGAACAAGCAAATAGGTAAATTATCGAACAATTAAATTGACGATTTAGCACACGCACCATCTTTTAACGTCGTATAAAACGGGTAGAAAAAGTATAGACGCAAGAAAAGAGAGACACCCCCAAGTATTAAATCGTTCACTTTTCACTTTGGCTTTTATAAACTATATCCTCTCCTAAGCATTCTAAATTTTCTTATGGCTATGCGAAAGAATATTTGTAATTTTCTTGACAATTCAATAAATAAGCTACAGAAAGCAGGAAACAACAACTATATTTATAAAGATTCTTATTATATATAATCCAAAACGCTTCTTTAACTACTAATCACAAAACACTAAAATATGCCAATACGCATCTTAATTCCCACTGACTTTTCGAAAAACGCTTTCAACGCAATAGAATATGCTATGGCGTTATTCCAAGACAAATCATGTGAATTTTACTTTTTACACACGTATTTTCTCCCTGGATATGCTAGAGAAAATTTCTTTAGCCCAAAACCTAGTGATACAGATTTTGAAAATCGAAAAAAAAGAGCCGAGGCAGGAATGAAGCGATTTAAAACTAGAATGAAAGCTTGTGAAAAAAATGAAAACCATACCTGCCATTACCTAAACGAATTTGGCAGTTTCTATGATACGATGCAACTAAAGGCAGAGAACAACAACATCGACTTAATCGTTATGGGAACCAAAGGACAAACAGATAACAAGTCGGTAATTCTAGGTAGTAATGCGGTAAATGTTATGGAGAAAATACGTATTTGCCCTACCCTAGCTGTTCCTGCTTCAGTGAAGTTTAAAAAACCAAATGAGATTGTGCTTCCGACTTCTTTCCGTACCGACTACAAACAGAAAGAAATAAACACTCTCTTGACTATCGCAGAACTAACCAGAGCACCGATTCGTGTATTGCATGTTCAGAACCGAAGAGTTATGGTAGAAGCAAGACGCAAAAACAAAGAGTTGCTAGACAGCTACTTAAAAAATGCTAATTACACCCACCATACGCTTTACGACATTGACTTAAGAACCGCTGTACAAGCTTTTGTGCAGAGTAGAGAAAGTGAGATGATCGCTTTTGTAAACAAAAAGCATAACTTCTTTGGTAGTGTTTTCTCGAATCCACTTGTAAAAGAATTGGGAATGCATACCAATATTCCGTTGCTAGCTATGCACGATTCAAAGGATTAGCTCCATACCTATTAAAAATTTTATAGCATTTTCATAAAATCCGCTCATCGACATTATCAAAACCTCACTTTTTGCTGGCAACTTTAAGAATATCACTATTACTCTCGATTTTACAAACTAATGAGTGTTAGTCAAACATTTTTTTAGTAAGTTTGGGAAGCTTCGCTTTGAGGCATAAATATTCTATGCTCAAGCATTTTATACAATTCTTATAAAAATCAAACATTTTATCGATGAAGAAAATACAGAATTACGTTACAGGGCAATGGACAGAAGGAACTGGCGAAGGCGTTCCTATGTACGATGCAGTAACAGGTGATGTAGTGGGATTGAGTGATACTACGGGCTTGGATTTTGCAGAAATATTGCAATATGGGCGTGTAAAAGGAGATGCCCTGCGCAAGATGACTTTCCAAGAACGCGGGTTGATGCTTAAAGATTTGGCATTATACCTCACCAAAAGAAAAGACCAATTTTACGAGTTAAGCTACCGTACTGGAGCAACTCGCATAGACAGTTGGATTGACATAGAAGGTGGATTTGGCAACTTATTTGCCAACGCATCCCTACGTCGTGAATTCCCTGCACAATCTTATTATGTAGAAGGCGAACCAATTGATTTATCGCGTGGCGGAAAGTTTATGGGTCATCATATTATGGTTCCAAAACAAGGTGTTGCCGTACATATTAACGCATTTAACTTCCCGGTTTGGGGTATGTTAGAAAAATGTGCGGTAAACTGGATGGCGGGAGTTCCAGCTGTTGTAAAACCAGCCACCAACTCCTCTTTCTTAACCGAAGCTGTTGTACGAACTATTATTGAGTCTGGAATTTTACCAGAAGGTTCTTTACAGCTTATCGCTGGATCGGCTCGTACTATTTTAGACGATGTGCAATCGCAGGACGTAGTTACCTTTACCGGATCGGCAGCAACAGGAAGATTGCTTAAAGCCCATCCAAGAATTATTGAAGAGGCGGTACCATTTACCATGGAAGCCGATTCTCTAAACGCTTGTATCCTTGGTCCAGATGCAAAACCAGGCACACCGGAGTTCGACTTATTTATTCGTGAGATACGTACCGAAATGACTATCAAGAGTGGTCAGAAGTGTACGGCGATTAGAAGAGCTATTGTACCAGAACACTTAATGGATGATGTACAAACTGCTTTGAGTCAAGCTTTAGACAAAGTGGTTATAGGTGATCCAAGACTTAAAGAAGTTCGCATGGGTGCATTAGTAAGCAAAGACGAAGAGGCACAAGTAAAAAAGCAAGTACGTAAGTTGGCTGCAGAATCCGATATTGTTTACGGAAACCTAGACGAAGTTAAACTAACCGGAGCCGATGCTAAGAAGGGAGCTTTCATGAGCCCTATAGTTCTTAGAAACAACGATCCATTTAATAGCGAAACCATTCATAACGTAGAGGCTTTTGGTCCAGTATCGACTATCATGCCATACAAAGACCTAGACCAAGCAGTAGAACTTGCTAGAATGGGGAACGGATCGCTTGTAAGCTCGGTAGTTACCAATGATAGTGACTTTGCAAGAGATTACACTGTAAATGCTGCAACGCATCACGGACGAATTTTAGTACTTAACCGTGAAAGTGCGAAACAAAGTACTGGACACGGTTCTCCACTTCCATATCTAGTACATGGAGGTCCAGGTAGAGCTGGTGGAGGCGAAGAAATGGGTGGTATGCGAGGTATTAAGCATTATATGCAACGTTGTGCCGTACAAGGTTCACCAACTATGCTAACCGAAGTAACTGGAATTTACCAGCCAAATAGCGATTACAAAGAAACCCCATTACATCCGTTCCAGTACCACTGGGAGGATATTAAGCCAGGGATGTCTATAAAAACGCACAAGCGAACGGTTACCGACACCGACATTGTTAACTTCTCTAATTTAACTTGGGATCATTTCTATGCCCATACCGATATCACTTCGTTAGAAGGAAGTATTTTTGAACAACGAACTGCACACGGATATTTCATTATCTCAATGGCAGCTGGATTGTTTGTTTATCCAAACCGAGGTCCAGTAGCTGCAAACTACGGAATAGACGAATGTCGTTTCCTACGCCCTATCTATCATAACGACACTTTGTATGTACGACTTACATGTAAAGAGAAACGCGATAGAGAACATAGAGGTACAGAACATCCAAGCGGTGTAGTTTCATGGTATGTAGAGGTTTTCGACCAAGAAGATGAATTAGTAGCTATTGCTACCATCTTAACTATGGTAGAGAAGCGTCAAGAAACTTTTGTAGAGATGACCGATGAAAAGGTTAAAGAGCTTCTTGATAAACTAACAGAAGATGCTAAGCCTAAATGGGGAATTATGACTCCTCAGCATATGCTAGAACACATGGAGTTCACTTATAAAATTGCTTCTGGAGAAGTTCAAGATTTTGATATAGTAACTCCAGAAAAGATTTTAGATAAAGTTCATGCTAGTTTGTATAGCTATGAGAAGTTCCCTCAGAACTCTAAATTCCCACTCTTAGAAGAAGATGAGTTGGAGCCACTAGAGCACGCAGATTTGGAAACTGCAAAAGAGAAATTCTTAGAAGCACGAGAAAACTATTTGGAGTACTTTAAAGAAAATCCTACAGCTACACTTAAGAACCTAGTTTTTGGAGAACTAAATAGATATGAGTGGTACCTGTTAGATAGAAAACATTTAAACCACCACTTTGAGCAGTTTGGTTTAATATAATGTAGAAAAGTAAAAGACTAGGTAAGTCTTTTATTTCCAACTAGTACTATTAAAATTGAAAACTCCTTGTATAAATTATTGTACAAGGAGTTTTCTTTGTTAGGGAGTTAACAAATAATCTTTAAATCTCACGGGTTAACCATCCGCTTCTACTAGCGGTAGCAATCGCATAAGGGGTAATCCAGAATAATGCGAACGTATATAGTATACTGTAGGCATATGCCCAAAAGGATTTAGTCCAGTTATAACGCTTAGCATAAAACAATGCAGGAAAACTTGAAAACACAAGTATTCCGAACAAAGTAGAGCTAAGGAATAAGATAGGATGCGAGAGGATAAAGTATAGCATAAACAAGGTGAACGGATAGCTCAACAACAATGTTAATGCTTGACTTGTAAACAGCAATCTTGGTCCTACCTTAGATTCATTTCTAAAATCGGTAAACACATATTTTGCCATAGCAATAGTTTCACGTACGTTACTCCTACTCCATCTGATGAACATTTTATATAGTCCTTTATACGATTCCGGTACATTGGTATAGGCATAAGCATCGCGTTGGAATAACACATTACGACCTTGTTTTAAAATCATATTGGTCATCGCTCTATCTTCGCCAATATCCGATGGTTTCCCCATAAACTTCTGGTTTATCCAATCTTCCAAGCTTGCAAATACTGCATCACGTCTATAGGCAGCCAATGCACCTGGAGTACATAAAACCGCATTCAGTTTACTTTGTGCTGCACGAATAAACTCAAAACTCAGTGCAAAACTAACATCTAACATCTTAGGTATAAACGCCGCCTCAGTATTTAGCACTCGTATATTTCCAGCTACTGCACCACAGTTTTTATCCTTTACAAACGGACTCACCATTTTTCGTAGGGTATCGATAACTACAATAGAGTCGCTATCTACTGTAACGAACACTTCTCCACTTCCTGTTTTAAACCCACGATATAACGCATGACGCTTCCCCATGTTTTTTGGCTGTTGGTATATGGACACGCGATTTCCAAGATATTTTTTAGCTTCTTGTAACCAGTACCAAGTATCATCTTTACTTCCGTCGTCTATAGCAATAAGCTCTAACTTATCCTCTGGATAGTCGCTATTCGCAAGACTACGCAAAGTTTCATAGACTTGTTTTCCTTCGTTGTAAGCTGGTACAATCACGGTACATGTAGGCAATTCTCCATCGGAAACAGAAGGAATAGCCTTGTATCGGAAGTAACAGTATAACGTATAGATAAAAAACAGAGCTTTATATAATAAAACACCTGTAGCGATATAGAGGAATATAGTACCGATAGTCGTACTTAAACGCTTTGCTCTAAAGTTGGTAAAATCAGCTTCTAAAGAGAAAAATAAATACGTAGCACCTATCATTATTAAAAAAGTAGTTAATAAGATAAGCGCACTGCTTAAGCTTTTGTTGGATCTATCTAGCATTGGTTTCGTTTTCATTTATATACTTTTGTCATTAATTCAAAGAGGTTAACCTCTCGACCTGTATATACCAATGCTTATGCCACTAACTAACTACCTTAACCTCAGTGGCTTACAATTTAATCAAAATTAAAACATGTGTAAATAAGTAACAGTTAAGTGGTGGTCATTACACACAATAGACCTATGACTCTTAAGTGTGTGATTGAAAGCTTCTAAAGGAAAAAACAAGGTGAGGCGTGATTTAGATAGGATAACAGTAGTTTATACGATAGACAGTCAAGTGAATAATGAGAAGTACTTACTATCTTATCTATAATTTCTTCCGTTTTACGGATCGTTATTACGCTTCTATTTCTTTATAATTCTTTGGGTATAGAGTTTATTAGCATACACATCGTATACATTTAGGATATAGACTTGCGAAGACAAATCGGTTAAGTCTATAGCAAAAGCTTCCATCTCATTAAGGTTCATGCTTCCCTTTTTGGCTAACTGACCAGTAGTGGTAATTAACTCAAAGTTAAGATTTGTGGTTAAAGAGTGGTTGGATTTTACAAATACAACATCGGCCGAAGGATTCGGATAAAGCACAAAGCTATTTTCAGCCACTTCTATACTTTCTATCCCTAAAGTCTCTTTTTGAATAGTCCAAGACACTGTGTTAACATGAATAGCGTGATGGTTGTCGGTACGTACTAGCGGTGTATTATCTACTACACTAAAAACCAAAGTATTATTCCCTTCTTCCAACTCAGATGCTGTTATAGACACTATAGTATTTTGTTCCTCGATACTATTACTATTAAGCGTCCAAGAAAATTCTAAATTATTTGGTTCAGGAAAAATTAAGGAGACCTCGAAGTTCATATTTTGCTCGCCTATTTCTACCTCCTCTTCTAAAGGACTAAAAGATTCGATAGGGTCTTGAAGTTGGTGGATTCTTTCTATAGTAGCTTCGGTACATACCGCACAAAATGAATTCCCTAAGCTACGCATTAAACAATTTTGATGTGGACGGTACCAAGAAGGATCTTCGTCAAAAGGATAAATTCCCACGTTCTCTGTGCCAATCCAATTTCGCCATCGGTTTGTTTGTGGATTATTATCTTGCGTTTTATTTGGCCTTTCTCCTGTAGGAGCAAACCAATATTCATCTGCCAAACCAGAAAATGAATGTCCCAACTCATGAATTAATATTTGATTAGCACTTTCATGCTTAGAAAAGTAGGAATACAATCCTGCGCAACCACCATATTCAGGACTGTTAACCACTACAAAAGCTTCATCATAAAAAGGAACATTCGTGGCAAGAACTTGTGTTGTTTTATGCAAATTAGGCGTGTAAATACACCTATGTATATCTTGATAATCAAAGGTAGTTTCGAGATAATTATCGGGGTTACTGATAGGAAAAACAGGCTCGGTTACATCGGTAGCGGTCCCTGGATGTTTCACTCCACTCTCAGGAGAAATTACTTTTATAGCGTAGACATTAAAATATTCACTATAGTTAGAAAATGGTGGAATCGTAAAAAGATAGTCTACCAATTCCGTAGCATCGTCCATAAAAACATCTTGCTCGTCCATATCGTAGCCATCGCCTAATACAACTAAGTTAATACGTTTATCAGAAGGGCCATTATCTCTTAAAAGAACCGTATCGAAAGATTGTGCAAATCCAACTAGGGATATGATAAAGAATTGGAAAAGGAATACTGATTTTCTCATAATTGAATGGGGTTATGATATACCTCAACTGGTTGGCCCGATTGAATCGAATATATCTTTAAAGTCTTTATAGTGTCCTTGTAGTTAAATCGAATAAAAAACTGTGCTTCTTCCAGTTCTATGTAGTTTGAAACAATTTCTCCATCTTCTGAATATTGTTCAACGGTTTTAGCCAAGGGATTCACAACCATCTGCTCTATCTGAACTTGATCCGTTTCATCTAGCAGATGAACTAGAAGGTTTCCATTTACATTAGAAGCTTGACGAACCGTATTTTCCTTCATCCTTCCCTTGCTTAATTGCGTATCTACCAATCGAATTTCTAGATTATTCCCTCCCTTGTTCACTATTTCAAAATAAAGAAACGCTATCTGAGGATTATCCTCTTGCTTTTCATGTCGCATATCCTTAGGAATTGCCGTTACTTTATGTGACTTATCAACAGCTTTGCAACTTAACAGAAGAAAACTAATTGCCAGAAACCAAAAAAATCGCATATACTTTATTTTAAGTAAATATATAAGAAAAAAACGATTAGTTGCATTCTATGAAATAATAATGGTTGAATATAGGTATAGTAAGCCACCACAACTTAATTACTGAAATGCTCCTTGAATCTTATTTTATTCTATTTATCAGGTATCAATAGATACTATGCTTGCTTAGATTAAATACATCCTTTTTGAATGACTTTCAGATGATATTGTTGATATTTAATTATATTTACATAATACCTAACAATTAACAGTAGTTCCATTAAACCATTATACTATGTCGGAGAAGAAGGTTTTTCAAGCTAGCGCAGAGGCCAAAGGCAAAGCGAAACAATTTAGATTGTTCGCTTTTTTAGCATGGTTTCTTGCCATGGCAGGGCAAGGTTTTGCTATATATAAATTGATTTACGAGGGTCTTTTAACAAGGCTAACAGAAGACAACACTCTTTTAATAACATTTATTATTGTTATTGTAGTGATTTTGGCACTTGCCATTACAGGTTCTACTTTATGGAAAAAAGCAAATAGACTAGACCCAGCCTCCGAAAAAAACAAAGCAAAGTTTTTCTTCCAAAATCAACTTGGAGCCATTATGAACGTACTGGCTTTTTTACCTTTGGTTATCCTTATCTTCATGAATAAAGATGCCGATAAAAAGACTAAAGGGATAGCTGGTTCTATTGCTGTAGTAGCTTTACTAATTGCAGGAATTTCCGGAGTGGATTTCGCTCCACCATCCATAGAAAAATACACGGAGGAAATCAATGCACAAACCGAGGTAGTTAAGAGTTTAAACCACGACCAAGACAATGTATATTGGACTAGGGCAGGAAACAGATACCATATTTTTAAGGACTGCCAACACATTGTAGGTAGAGATGAAATAAACAATGGAACTACTAAAGAGTCATGGGAAGAAAAGGGGATTTCAGAGTTATGTAAAACCTGCGAAAGCAGAGCGAAAAGAAACTTAGAAGCAGAGATACCTAACCCATAACTTTCATCAAACTTTCAATAGAACACAGGCTATTTGATAGAGTTATTCTATACATCCACTATAGAAATTCTATCAGATGAAATGCCTGTCTATGAATATACATTTTACTTCCTAGTACAATATCATTTTCCCTACAAAAACTCAAATTAAGAGAATTAGAAACCATGCCTCAGAAATTTTAAAACATAAATAATTCTAAATCATGGTCATAATTACTTTTTCCTTATACCTTTGCAGTTTATTTTCCCTTAGACGAATAGTAGCATATTAATTTTTATTAGCATTTACTTGACAATGTTTTAAAAACTTATTCGTTATACTAAGTATCGGGGAGAAGATTATTAATTGAAACTTATAGTTATAGATGAGGAATATACTGTTCTTTTGTTTAACTGTGCTTATTTGGATTCCATCTACAGCACAGGAAAAGAAAAATGAAAAATCTAAGTATTACATATCTAGTGAGGTTGGCGCTGGTAATTACATGTCTTACGGGGCAGATTTAAATTACATTTTAAACGATAAGTTTTCATTTAGGCTTGGATATAGTGGACATGTGCGGAATAGCAAGGAGCTTCCTTACAATCTTACCTCAACAGTATCTACACCAAGAGATGTTATGAACACATTTCAATTCATGGTAGGACATGCGGTTTATTTAAATCCAAAAAACAAAAAAAGCCGTGTAAATTTTGCCGCTGGAATAGGCTATACTTCCATTGATAAACCTACAAACTGGGAGGTTTACAACCCAGAGTCTGATAAAGGCCAAGTAGTTTACATATATGATAAAAATACAGAACAAGAAGCTAGCCTAATAATACAACCTAAAATAGAGTTTTTAATCGAACGGTATTTCGGTTTTACTGTGTCGCCAACCTTACAAATAAGTGAACACGAAACTTATATTGGCATAGGTTTTGGTAGTATGATAGGAAACTTATAATATAAATCTCCCCCTTGGTTTATTTGGTTATACACCAAGAAAGGCTCTCTTTTCACAAAGAGAGCCTTTACTTTTTAAGTTGCATTTAGTTAATCTAAAGTGCTTAACATCACTACTTTCCCTTTAGAAAGGGCTGTTTATATTTCGAAATTAAATCTTTTTAAACAGCGAATTTGTTAGCAATTTCTTCATCATTTGCAAAGCTATTATAACAGTCTGCTATAACTTGCTTCGCTTCATTTGCATCTCCCCAACCTTTTACTTCGACTTTTTTCTTTTCTAAGTCTTTATAAACCTCAAAGAAATGTTCTATTTCTTTTATGGTATGTGGGTTTACCTGTTCTAAGCTTTCTATTTCATTTGCAACAGGATCGGTAACTGGTACACAAAGCACTTTATCATCAGCATCTCCACCATCTACCATATACATAATACCTATTGGTTTTACCTCAACTATACATCCTGGAAAGGTTGGCTCGGTAATCAATAACAACACATCCAATGGGTCGCCATCTGGTGCATAAGTCTCTGGTATAAACCCATAATCAACTGGGTACTTCATTGCAGAATACAACATACGGTCGTACCGCATTTTCTTAAGTTTGAAGTCGTATTCGTACTTGTTCCTGCTTCCGGCTGGAATTTCAATCAGCGCATCAAAAGTTGTTATAGAATCTGCAGTCTTACTCATTCTTAAATTTTTTATATTATTCTGTATGTAAAATCTTTTCTATCCTTTCAAAAAAGGCCAACAAAAGTAATAAATTTATCCTACTTATCGATTTATTTCAACATTTAAAAAAGATTTGGCTTTTGAAGAGTCAATGTTATGCTTGCTTATTTCTATTAAAATACAAATTGGAAGGCACCAGTTACACCAAATTTTCGTGCATCGGGGTTGTCCTCTAAATAATTACCACGGAAGTTAAAATCTAAACGGAAAATCTTAAATATATTACCAACTCCTACACTCCACTCCCAATAAATATCTTCTGGTGCTCGATATACAATTTCGGAGGCATTCATAGCAATGTTCTCATCGGATAGAGTTCCATATACTGCTCTAAATCCAATTATTTCTCGGAGTTTGAGGTCTCGTAATAACGGAATACGCGATAGAATACGTCCGCCAAAATCATGTTGCAAATGCCATGCGGTATAGGTGTCGCTTACAAACTCATAATAATCTAGCTGTGTGAATGTATTGTAAATACTAAAATAAGATTGGTTCCCTGGAATAGGATTTAAAAGCCCTAAAGGCAGTGGATCAAAGATAGTTCCGGCTTCTATTATAGAGCTAAACCTTCCCAATCCACCAATATTTATAGGCTGATGATATAAGCCCTGAATTTTATCGTAAGCGAAGTCGCCACCCATAAAGCCCTTAAACCCATGGTTATAATTAACTATAAAAGTAGGATATCGTCCGTCGTTCAATGACATACGCTCCACTCCAAAGCCACTTACTTTCTTGCCTGGCGTGTAATGTATTGAAAGTTCTATTTCTGGTTGGCTTATATGCCCTGTGACATTCCCATTCTCATCGTAATAATCTAAACTAAAAGTATCAGAAGCCGATTGTAATGATCTATACGATCCGGTAACGCGAAATATTAAATTGGTAAATGGCTCTATCTCCATTCCTATAGTACTCAGCTTTATTTTGGTCAACCGATCATTAGAGCCTGATGATAACAAGGAGGATGAAGCTAAGTTTCTGCCCAACACATCGTTGGTACTTGTAAGTTGCGCACCTGTTTGCTCAATATCTGTACGATGCCCGCCAAACAATTGCAGCCTATTCCTTCTGTTCAACAGCCATTTCCCAGACAAACCGTATTTAAATTTCTGATCACGAAATCCGTAGGCTAAGAACCCTTCTAATCGCCACATATCGTTTTGATCGAAATAAGTCCTTGCACCAATTCTTGTTCGTACCCCTTCTACATCATTAAATCCGAATATAGAATAAATTGGCCCATAGTCTAGAATACCTCGTTTATAATAGCCACTAGTCAGCGTTGCTGCTAAATCGTACATCCTGTTAAACTTTGGAATGGTATGTAGCGTATCTAACATTTTATAAATCCCTTCCTCGTCCTTACTTAATGATTCCATTCGCTTTTCATTCCAATAAGCATCAGAGCGATCATAAATCTCAGGCTCATATGGATCTTTCACTTTCCTATAAAAACTCCTAGTCTTTTCTTCATCGAATGTATAATTGTCATATAGCGTAGTACGTTTTCCATAAAGCCCGGTAGCATCATCTTTCTCGAGAATAGAGAAGTCGCTGAAAAAATGATCCCGCTTTAACAAGAAAACTGAATCGTTAAGCACATCGAATTCTTGCTCGATGTATATATCACGAATCCAGTTAATATTAGCACTTTTGGAAACCTGCATGTTAATCTCTTGAATAGCCCAAGTGGTATCGTTTACCCAAAAGTTTCCTCGAAAAGTCAATTCATTTGGTCGGCGTGGATAATAAATAATATTATACGCCCATTTATTATTTCGATAAGCACTATCGACTAATGCATAATTGTAAACATGTATTCCTGTACGGGAAAGCGGACTAGTGAATGATTTCTCAAAAAGCTTTATATAGTTATCATAAATATCGTACTCAGCATAAAGATCTTTAACAAAAGCTATTAGATTCTGGTCGTTTTTAAGTCCAGAACTCTTATTTGCTTCCAGCTCTTCCTTCTCCAATCTAAATTGATTGTCGCCATAAACTTTAGAGTACGCTTCATTGATAAAAACAGGTAGGTATGAGTTTCCGGTTATACTAGAAGTGTCTACGCTTTCGAAGATAAATTCTAGCCCGTTGAAAATTCGACTACTCATCAAAACACTATCGATGGAGTTCAAGTCAAACTCTATTTTCTCGTATTTATCATATTCGTACTGCTTAAACATTCTTATTCCATTTTCGCGCTTATTTGCCCAAATCTTACGAAGAATGTCGATGGCAGGATTGTTTTTCTTTGGCTGTTTTCCCGTTACGATAACCACTTCATCTAAGGCAGCACTCTCATATTCTAATACAACCTGCAAGCCTAAATTAGTGCGCTTTCCTAAGTCTAGCTCCACGGTTTTATACCCCATAAAACTAACTACGAGAACAGAGAAATCGGTATCGCTTTCCAAATAAAACTTTCCGTTCTCATCTGATAAAGTTCCCTTGGATGAATCCTTAAAATATATCGTGGCATAAGGCACAGCTTCTCCGTTACTATCCTGTACTGTTCCACCCGCCTTTGTTTGTGCTAACAATAACGTAGGAAACACCAACAGAATAACAAATAAAATTCGTGCCAAATTAGGGTTATATTTTATGCTGAGATTCAATAATATTTTATAAATAAAGCACCTCCTTAACCGCTTCGATAACGTCTTGGCTATTTGGCAACCATTCATCCATCAGTGGCGCAGAGAATGGCGCTGGTGTATCGGCAGTATTAATTTTTATTATTGGTGCATCTAAATAATCGAATGCTTGACTTTGTACTTGGAAGGTAATCTCAGTAGCTACGTTTCCAAATGGCCAAGCTTCTTCTAGGATCACCAAGCGATTGGTTTTCTTAACCGACTCAATAATCATATCGGTATCCATCGGGCGTACTGTACGCAAATCAATTATTTCACACTCAATTCCATCTTTAGCCAATTCATCGGCTGCTTTATATGCTTCTTTAATTATTTTACCAAAAGAAACAATAGTAACATCTTTGCCTTTTCTCTTGATATCAGCTTTTCCTAATGGAATTAAATATTCTCCCTTAGGCACCTCTCCTTTATCCCCATACATCTGTTCGCTTTCCATAAAAATAACTGGATCGTCATCACGGATAGCACTTTTTAATAGGCCTTTTGCATCTTTTGGATTACTTGGCACTACAACCTTAAGACCTGGTGTATTGGCATACCAACTTTCGAAGGCTTGTGAGTGCGTTGCAGCTAACTGACCAGCAGAAGCTGTAGGACCACGGAATACGATTGGGATATTGAATTGTCCACCGCTCATTTGTCGCATCTTAGCCGCATTGTTTATTATCTGATCGATTCCTACTAGGGAAAAGTTAAATGTCATAAACTCAATAATCGGACGATTCCCATTCATAGCCGAACCTACACCAATACCAGAAAAACCTAATTCGGAAATAGGGGTGTCGATAACTCTTTCTGGACCAAACTCATCCAGCATTCCCTTACTCGCTTTATATGCTCCATCGTACTCTGCTACTTCCTCACCCATTAAATAAACGGTCTCGTCTCTGCGCATCTCTTCGCTCATTGCCTCAGCAATAGCCTCTCTAAATTGAATTGTTTTCATTCTAAATGCTATATAATTATTACTAGCTAAAATTACTATCTAACAGGATGTGTTATCTATATACAACACGACATCCATTTTAAATGCTAGGTGCAAAAATACAAGTTTTATATGATACTAAAAGAAAGGAAGCACCTAAACTTCTTCTACTAATTTAGTAATAGTTAGAAAACCCTACCCCCTATTAAGACTTATATAGCAATATAAATACACCCTTTTTATATAAGCTACAACAACTCAACATGGTGTTAAACACCGGTTTACAATGCCGTTAAACTTTACTTAGAAAGTAAAATTTCATTATGCAAGCATAGCATTTTAAAAAATATATTGGTATCTTCGTATCGAAGAATAATAAAAGCATTTTTTCATGAAAATATTAGTTTGTATCAGTCATGTACCCGATACCACTTCGCGAATTAATTTTACCGATAATAACAGCAAGTTCGACAACTCGGGAGTACAATTTATAATAAACCCTAACGATGAGTTTGGCTTAACAAGAGCCATGTGGTTTAAAGAGAAACAAGGTGCAACCATACATGTAATAAATGTAGGTGGTCCAGAAACCGAACCTACCCTTCGTAAAGCTCTAGCTATAGGTGCCGACGAAGCAATCCGCATAAACACCGAAGCAACCGATGGTTTTAGTGTAGCTAAGCAATTAGCCGCTGTTGCCAAAGAGGGCGCGTACGATTTAATAATCGGTGGCCGTGAGTCTATTGACTATAACGGTGGAATGGTACCTGGAATGTTAGCAAAGATGTTAGACTACAATTTTGTAAACACTTGTACTGGTTTAGAAATTGAAGGTGAATCTGCTACAGCCACTCGTGAAATCGATGGAGGTACAGAAACCATTAAGGTCAATCTTCCATTGGTTATTGGTGGACAAAAAGGGATTGTAGAGGAAAGCGATTTGCGTATACCAAACATGCGTGGTATTATGCAAGCACGTAAAAAGCCACTTAACGTTAAAGAACCTATCGATACCACTGCAGAAACACAAACTGCTAAATTTGAAGAACCTGCACCAAAAGGAGCGGTTAAACTAGCAGAGAATGTAGATCAGCTTATCGATATGCTACATAACGATGCAAAAGTCATTTAATATTAATTAAAGAATAGGAGTATCTTAATTTTCATTTTACTCCTTCATTATAAAACATAAAAAACATGTCCGTATTAGTATATACCGAATCTGAGAATGGCATTTTCAAAAAAACAGCATTCGAAGCTGTTTCTTATGCAAAAGGACTAGCCGACGCTCTAAACACTACTGTTACTGCTGTAAGTATAAACGGCAAGGACACAGAGCAGCTTGGTAAGTACGGGGCTGATAAGGTATTGGATGTTTCCAATGATGCCCTAAAAGCTTTTAAAGCAGATGCCTATGCAGAAGCTATAACACAAGCAGCAAAAAAAGAGGAGACAAAAGTAGTTATCCTTAGTTCTACAACCGATAGTAAATACCTAGCTCCATTACTTGCAGTAAACCTAGAGGCTGGGTATGTGCCAAACGTGGTAGCATTACCTACTAGCACCTCACCTTTTACTGTAAAGCACAATGTATTTAGTAACAAAGCTTTTGCAGAAACCGAAATTAAAACGGAAGTTAAGCTTTTAGCTGTTGCACCAAACGCTTATCCAATTACCACTACAGATGCTACTGCAGAGGTGGAAAGCTTTGAAACAAGCTTGGACAATATTAAAGATGTAGAGGTAATCGAAATAGAAAGGTCTACAGATAAAGTAAGTATCGCAGACGCAGAAGTTGTTGTATCAGGTGGTCGTGGCCTTAAAGGTCCGGAAAACTGGCACTTAATAGAAGACTTAGCAGAAGTCTTAGGTGCTGCTACCGCATGTTCTAAACCTGTAAGTGATATGGGATGGCGACCACATGAAGAACACGTGGGTCAAACAGGAAGACCAGTTGCTTCCAATTTATATATCGCCATTGGAATTTCTGGTGCTATTCAGCATTTAGCTGGTGTTAGCGCATCTAAAGTAAAAGTGGTTATCAACAACGATCCAGAAGCACCTTTCTTTAAGGCAGCTGAGTATGGAATTGTAGGCGACGCTTTTGAAATTGTACCAGAATTAATAGAAAAATTAAAAGTATTTAAAGCCGAGAACGCATAATTTAGTAATTTGCGTCTCAAATAAAGGAGCTGTTTAGCCAAAAAATGCTTTTCTTTGGTTAAACAGCTTTTACCAATTTATATGAGTTTAATTAAATTAAATATTAAGGGAATATCGTATAGTCAAACGCA
>DATGSX010000181.1:0-18524 GCA_035302145.1 Flavobacteriaceae bacterium
ATGTTTAAGAAATTATCCTTAGAGCTCGGTGGAAAAAATCCAAATATAATTTTTGCTGATTGTGATTTCGATAAAATGCTGAAGACCACTTTACTTTCTTCTTTCTCCAATCAAGGACAAATCTGCCTGTGTGGAAGTAGAATATATGTAGAGCGAAGTATCTATTCAGAGTTCAAAGAAGCTTTTGTATCAGCTACAAAGAAACTACGTGTAGGAATGCCTTCGAACGACGAAACTCAAATAGGTGCTTTGGTATCCGAAGAGCATTTGAATAAAGTATTGAGTTTTGTGCGAACAGCAGAAGAGGAGGGAGGTGAAATTCTTACTGGTGGAAATAGAATAACCCATGGCGATTTTGCTACAGGCTATTTTATGGAGCCTACTATTATCGAATTAAAATCAGATGACTGCACAATAAACCGAGAAGAGGTTTTTGGACCAGTAGTCACTCTAATGCCATTCGACACCGAAAAGGAGGTACTTTCTTATGCAAATGCAACGAGATACGGACTTTCTGCAACCCTTTGGACAGAAAACCTATCTCGTGCCATGCGCTTTACAGAGGATTTACAAGCAGGAATCGTTTGGGTGAACACTTGGCTCAACCGAGACTTGCGAACCCCTTTTGGTGGCGTTAAAGCAAGTGGTGTGGGAAGAGAAGGTGGTTTCTATGCCTTAGACTTCTTTACTGAGCCTAAGAATGTGTGTATTCGTTATTAACTATACATTAAATACAACATTTCTAAAAAATAAAAGCCTACGGTAAACTTATCGTGGGCTTTTAAATTCACCTTAATTTCATTGCACAAAGTATCCTGTTTTTGAGTTACATCCAGTGCTGTTTAACAAATTTGATTCATTATATATTTTCTGCGCAACATTTTTTAAATAAACCTACCTAATGACATCGGGAGACTTCGCCCAGCGTGGAAGAAATTACTTAAACTACTGAACTTTCTGGGGTAACTATTTAGAATCAAGTTTAGAATAATAATACAATATAATTTGAGCCCAACATCTTTAACATACCTCCAAAATAGCTAGTTCTTCACTTTAATAACTAAGTCGTTTTTTCATGTTTATTTAATATAGATTAACTAACTTTGTGATAACTTAACAATTTAATATTAAATATTTATTATGAAAAAATTATCAATTATCATTTTAATTTTTGGTTTAATAATTGGAGGTTGTTCAAAAGATGAAGTGATTTCAAACGGACAAGCAAATACTCTTACAACACCTGAAACAACGGAAATGTCATTTGCTTTACCAAAAAATGATGATAATTGGCAAGCTTTTGGAATAGTGGACCTAGAAAATAACGACTATATCTATATAGGGACTCCATATAATTTGCGTTACGCTTCTGGACATCCTATAAAAATATTTTCAGAAGATAAAATAGAAGAAATCGAACAAACAGGACCAGCTTCATTTTATTTACGGTTTGAAGAGCCAGTGGAAGTTTTTATTGAAGAGTTTCATGAAGGAACAGAGGAAATTAACTTTGTTTATCAAGTGAAATCACAATATGACGAATATAATATGAATTCTTTTGATTCCTTTACAATGAGAAAAATAAAGGAAGAAAATGAATATGAAACTTATGGGTGGAAAAGACTTATACCTTATCTTATTCCTATAATAGTTGAAGCCTTAACTCCAGAAAACTGTACAGATCAAGCAATTCGCGGATGTGGCGTAGGTAATATAGAATCTGTAACTTCTGGTATAGGAAAATGTAGCTATACCTGTAAATAATATTCATGAAAATAAATTTAACATCCTACCAAGAAAACTGGTTACTAAAGTGGGGAGCTATTGGCTCCCTACTTTTAGTTTTACTACTAATAATAATACTTTCTTTTTCAATTGAAACTACCTATGCACCGTCTGCTAGTTCTCGAGGGCCTCAAGTAGTTGGCTTTATTTTATCTGGAATATTTATAATACCAATTATAGAAGAGATTTCTTTTCGAGGTGTTTTTTTGAAAAATAAATGGTGGGCTGTTTTAGGTTTTATTCTTATGGGGCTTTATGCCACTATCCTCGTAAACCTTACCTATACAATAATATATGTTTTTTATTTAATATACTTTATTATAGGGCTTTATAAATATAAAAACAATGTCTTTTATATACGAGGTTTGTATGTATTAAACGCTTTATTATTTACTGTTGCACATATAACCGACGCTTTTGCATTCTTCAGCCTTGATATTATAGTGCGATTTGTATCAGCATTTTCTGTTGCATTGATTTGTATTTGGTTAGTAATCAATTTTAATTTACTTAGGGCAATAATTTTTCATGTTACTATGAATGGTGTTTTTTTAACTAGCCTTTTTATCACGTTACAATATCCCGATACAACTATACATATTGTAGAAAATGATGCCATGCGAATCGAATGGCAAAAAAGCAAGCTTTATCCTTTTGAAAAAGAATTTATTAATCAAAATGATACTACCAGAATATATAAAAATTATATTCTAAAGGATTTGCCATTAAATCATAAGGATAATTATGAGCAAAAAGATGAAGACCGTCCTTATAATCTTACGATTATTGTAAAAGACAGTGTTTTGCTTCGCGATACTAATGCCTATTCTGAGCAGGCTTATGAGTTATTGATAGAGGAAAGTTTATTGATATCAAAACCAAGTAAACACGATGAAGACGTACTTAGTTATGGAGCATTTTAAATACATTATGGTTTTACTATAGGTTAAACAAACCTATTCGAATGAAAATGAATAGTACAAAATAGTCTTCCTAGAAAATAAATACGATAGCTAAAGCCCTCGATAAATCTATCGAGGGCTTTGTAAATATCTTAAATTTTAAATCCTCCCTTGCTCTTTCAGTTTCCAATAACGCAATAACCCACTAACCGACATCCAACTAGGATTGGCTTTTTCGTAACGCGAAACATCATCTTCTGACACGCCAGCATCTAATAACTTTTGCTTGGTGTAAGCCATAAATTCTGGAATGATTTTGTCAGCATCTGTACCTTTATCATAATGAGGTTTCATCCAATTTGCCCAATCGTCAAGCTCTTTTTCTAGTTTGTTTAAGTGCTCCTGTGGATTAGCTACTATTCCGTAGTGTGTAAGATATAATACCTGTGGATTTAAATTCTTCAGCTTTCTAATGGATAATTTCCAAAGGCCGACGTCAATATCTGGTGGTGGACATGGAGGTTGTACAGGGCCATGTTTTATATGTACTCCAGCAACATCGCCAGTAAAGATGGAATTACCTAACTGGTAGGCATTATGATGTATTGCATGGCCAGGGGTGTAATGAACATTAAACGTAAGATTACCAATTTCTATAGTATCGCCATCTTCTGCTGGAATAAGCAGGTTTTCGTCTATAGGATCCATGTGTCCTCAAAGCACCTCCATTTGATCTTCGTAAATTCTCTTTGCAGAATTCCACAGTCTCTCTGGATTTTGTAAATGTGGAAGGCCTATAGGATGTACGTATATCTTTGCTCCATTATCAGCAAACTTCCAGGCCGCTCCAGCATGGTCAAAATGAATATGGGTTAGCAATACGTGTTTTACATCTTTCCAATCGTAGCCTGCATCGGAAATGGCTTTAGTTAAGGTTTCGAAAGTGCTTTCAGGTCCTGTTTCTATAAGGATAAGTCCATCTGTTGATTCGATTAAAAAGGATGCTATCGCATCGGACTCATTCATAAAATGTAAATCAAGTATTTCTATGTCAGGTTGATCTTTCATGTAGTATATCGTTTTATGACAACAAGTTAATAAAGAAAACTTGGAATGTAAATTAGTCGCATGGAAATATTCGGTGGATACTTGTTTAAGCAAGAAAATTAATTACTCCTCTACTAAATCAGGATGTTTCTTTTTGAATTTATTTAGCCTTGGAATCGACACATTTTGAGTATAGGGATTGTCTGGATTGTTCTTCTCATAATCTTGGTGGTAATCTTCTGCCATCCAAAACTTCTGAAAAGGCATTACCTGCGCTGCTACCTTGTTTGTTTCAAGCGTTTGCTCTCGCAGTTGTATTTGATAATCTATTATATCTTTCTCTTGTTGATTTTGATAAAATATTATGGAACGATAGGATGGCCCTATATCTGGGCCTTGACCATTTATTTGTGTTACGTTTTGGGAATCAAAATATACGGTGACCAATTGGGTAAAGCTCAACACCTCTGGATCATATAACACCTCAATAGTTTCTGCATGGTCTCCATGATTCCTGTAGGTAGGATTTTTCGTAGTTCCTCCACTATACCCAGCATGTGCCTCTTTTACACCTTTTAGACTTTCATAAATAGCTTCTACACACCAAAAACAACCACTAGCAAAGTATGCTTTACGCAAACCGTTTTCATCTTCTGTTTGAACTGGTGTTAGATTTTGTTGTGCTTTTTCAGAAATATTTTTGTTTTGTTCATATCTTGATTGACAAGAGGCAGGGATGCCTAGAAGTATAAATACAAGAAGAAATAGGCTTCGCTTTTTCATGGTAAAATGATTTTTTACTTCTAATAAGGTACAAAAAAAGCTCTCAAATTAATGAGAGCTTAGTATAAATTTTAAAGAAAATGGAATTAACCTTTAATCTTTTCAAATAGCTGTTCCATTTTTTCCGTTTCTTCTTTAGCCAATGCCATGTCTACTAAAATACGACCACTGTGTTCGTCAGTCATGATCTTTTTTCTTGTAGCAATTTCCAATTGAACCTGTGGAGGAATGGTGAAGAATGAACCTCCTGAAGCTCCTCGTTCTATCGGGACTACAGCCAATCCGTTGCGTACGCTAGAACGAATTCGTGTATACGCTTTTATCAAACGATCTTCAATTTGACCTACAAATTTCTCGCGTTCTTTTAATAAAGCATCTTCTTCTTTTTGCGTCAAAGCAAGAATGCCATCTAACTCCTTTTGCTTGTGCTTTAAATGATCTTCACGAGCTTTTAAAGTTTCTTTAGCTTCTTCGATGATTTCTTTTTTCTGCTCAATCTGAGCTTTGAATTCACGAATGTGTTTATCGGCTAGTTCAATTTCTAACTCTTGATACTCTATTTCTTTTGAAATGGAGTTGTACTCACGGTTGTTACGTACATTTTCCTGTTGCTTCGTGTATTTATCAATCAGATTTTTAGCCTCTGCTTTTAGATGCTCTCTATCTGAGATGCTTTTCTTAATAGCCTCCAAATCAGCATTCTGCTTGTCTAAACGATGGTTTAAACCTGCTACTTCATCTTCTAAGTCCTCTACTTCAAGCGGTAATTCGCCGCGCATGCTTCGGATCTCATCTATGTGAGAATCAATTAGCTGCAAGTCATAAAGGGCTCTTAGCTTTTCTTCGACCGTGATTTCTTTTTTCTTTGCCATATCTTAAAAATAGGTAATTGGATTGGTATTAACATGTGATAAAACGATTGCAAAATTACTGATTTTTTTGCTAAGTAAAGAAACTAATAGCTCTTTTGTGAATTGTTCGCTCTCATAATGCCCTATATCAGCTAGTAAGATCTGATTATCAGCGCTATAGAAGTCGTGGTATTTTAAATCAGCAGTTATAAAAGCCTGTGCTCCAGCACGTTTTGCTGCATTAATCGCAAAGCTTCCGCTTCCTCCTAATACGGCAACACGCTGAATTGGCGTTCCCAGTAGTTTACTGTGACGGATACAATCGGTTTGCATTTTATCTTTTACATAAGATAAAAATTCTTTTTCTGGCATAGGATCTTTCCATTCCCCCAACATTCCCATGCCCAAATGCTGGTTGGTATTTTCTAAAACGGTAATTTCATGCGCCACTTCCTCATATGGATGTGCGGTAATCATAGCATTTAACACTTTGTTGCGCAAATGCTTACCATAGGTAACGCTTATTTGAACCTCTTCTCCTTGGTGCAATTGACCAATAGTTCCCGATGTTGGGTTACTATCTTCTCCAGGCATAAATGTCCCAACGCCTTCAAGGTTAAAACTACAGTTGCTGTAATTACCAATATTTCCTGCTCCAGCAGCAAACATTGCTTCTCTTACTTTATCTGCGTGTTCTTTAGGTACAAAAGCTACCAGCTTTTCAATAGTTTCTTTTTGTGGAATTAAGGTTTTTATTTTTTTCAGGCCTAAACGATTTAAAATGCCATGGTTTACTCCTTGCCAATTATTATCTAAGGCAGTGTGAATGGCATAGATAGAAATATTATTCCGGATCGCTTTTAGAACAACGCGCTCCACATAAGTTTTCCCCGTAATGCTTTTTAATCCTGAAAAAATGATTGGATGAAAGCTCACAATAAGATTGCAGTTCTTTGCAATAGCTTCGTCTACAACCTCTTCTAGCGTATCTAAGGTGACAAGTATACCTGTTACTTTTTGATGTGCATCACCAACCAAAAGCCCTGTATTATCAAAGCCTTCGGCGTAGGAGAGCGGGGCAAATTCATCCAAAATATCCATTACGTCTTGAACGTACATATAAAACTATTTTAAAGTAAAGATAAAAAACTATATTTTCGTTAAATGAAATTACTACGAAAATTACTTTTTCCGTTTTCGCTTTTATATTTAGCGGTCACTAGTATACGAAATTTTCTTTACAATACGGGAGTATTTAAGAGCCAAGATTATACGAAGCCCATTATTGTTGTGGGGAATTTAAATACAGGTGGGACAGGAAAATCTCCAATGATTATGTTGCTGATAGAGTCTTTAAGTAATCTATTCGAAATATCGGTATTGAGTAGGGGTTATAAAAGAAAAACGAAAGGTTATATAGAACTTAACACGCAGCATACAGCAGATGAGGTGGGGGATGAGCCATTACAGTTTAAAACAAACTTTCCTAAGGTGCCGATGGCAGTATGTGCGGATAGACGTTATGGGATTTCGCAACTAATCGATAGGTCGGATGCAGTTTTGCTGGACGATGCTTATCAACACAGAAAAGTGAAGGGTAGTTTTAATATTCTACTAACTAGTTACGGCGATTTATTTTGCGATGATTATATTCTCCCTGTAGGAAATCTTAGGGAATCTCGCTCAGGGGCTAAAAGAGCCGATTGTATGGTGGTAACAAAATGTCCGATAAACTTAGCAGACAATGAAAAAAATACTATTCGTCGCAAATTGCAAAAGTATAACTCGGTACCAGTTTATTTTGCTAGTATCGCCTACGCTGATGAAATCCGAAGTGAGACTAATAAAGAGCCAATTACAAGTCTTAAAGACAAACCATTTACGTTAGTTACTGGAATCGCTAATCCAAAGCCACTTCTCGCTTACTTAGATAAAAAAGGATTTACTTATAATCATAAGGCGTATCCGGATCATCATCCGTTTTCCGATAAAGAGCTTGAGGAACTGCGAAAAGAAACGTTTATTCTAACTACCGAGAAAGACTATATGCGACTTCAGGGTAATCTCTCATCCGTACCTTTGTATTATTTACCTATTAAAACAATTATTCAAGAGGAACAAGATGTTTTTATAAAGGCGGTTGTTCGTCATATACAAACTTACGACTCATAGCCTAATTGATGAATTTTATACATTAAGTCGATAAGTCGCGAGGAATACCCAAATTCGTTATCATACCAACCTATTATTTTAACCATTTTATCGATAACCGATGTCATTTGTGCATCATAAATACAAGAATGCGTGTTGTTTACTATGTCTATAGAAACAATGGGATCTTCGGTATATTCCAAAATGCCTTTTAGATTGGTTTCCGATGCTTTTTTAAAAGCAGTATTTATCTCTTCTATACTCACAGGGTTGTGAACATTAATGGTAATATCCGATAAGGAACCATTTGGTACAGGTACTCTAATTCCACAACCACCGATAGAGTTTGCTAAATCTGGAAATATTTTAGTCAAAGCTTTTGCAGCACCAGTAGTGGTAGGAACTATAGATTGACCTGCGGCTCTTGCTCGTCGCAAATCTCGATGAGGTTGATCATGAAGGTTCTGATCGGATGTGTACGAATGCACAGTAGTAATATAAGCTTGCTCTATTCCACATAGTTTGTTTATTATATCTAGCATAGGTGCAGCGTTATTGGTAGTGCAAGAGGCGTTGGAAATGATTGTATCCTTAGCATCAAGAATTTGATCATTTACGCCTAAGACAATGGTTTTGATATCGTCTTCTAAAGGGGGGACTGATAGGATAACTTTCTTAGCCCCAGCTTTTAAATGCTTTTCTAAATGTTCTCTAGATTTAAACTTTCCGGTACATTCAATAACAACGTCAACTCCCTCCCAGTCTAAATCGTTTAAACTACTATGGCTGCTATATGGGATTTCAGTTTCATCAATGAATATAGAATGCTCGTTGCAGCTAAGCTTTTTGTCAAGGACTCCATGAACGCTATCGTATTTAAGCAAATGCGTCATGGTTTTAATATCGGCAATATCATTTATACGTTTGATACGTATATTAGGATGATTTTGTAGTAATCGAACAAGGCTTCGACCGATTCGACCAAAGCCGTTTATGCCAAGGTTAATTGTTGGTTGCTCCATCAGGATGAGATTTTGTTACAGCAAGTGCTTTTGTGCACGATAAGAAGATCGTACTAATGGACCGCTTTCTACATGACGGAATCCCATTTCTAATCCTACTTCTTCATAAACTTTAAATTGCTCTGGTGTAATAAACTCTTTAACCTCTAAGTGTCGTTTCGAAGGCTGTAAATATTGTCCTATAGTTACCACGTCCACATTAGCTTCGCGGAGATCCTTCATGGTTTCGATTACTTCGTGCTCTTTTTCTCCAAAACCAAGCATAATACCACTCTTTGTGCGACGAACTCCTTGTTTTTTTAGGTAAGCAAGAACGCCTAAACTACGTTCGTATTTAGCTTGAATACGCACTTGACGGGTTAATCGCTTTACTGTTTCCATATTATGAGAAACAATCTCTGGACTTACTTCTATAATACGATCTAGATGTCGTTCTATTCCTTGAAAATCTGGAATAAGGGTTTCTAATGTAGTATTTGGATTTAATCGACGGATAGCTTGTACGGTTTCTGCCCATAATATAGAACCCATATCTTGAATGTCATCACGATCTACCGAAGTGATTACCGCATGTTTTATTCCCATTTTTTTAATGGATTGCGCCACCTTTTCAGGCTCTGCCCAATCAAGAGATTCAGGACGACCTGTACGTACCCCACAAAATCCACACGAACGCGTACAGATGTTTCCTAAAATCATAAAAGTGGCCGTTCCTTCTGTCCAACATTCTCCCATGTTCGGGCACGAACCAGAAGTGCAAATAGTGTGTAAATCATATTTGTCTACTAAACCTCGTAATTCGGTATATTTTTTACCTACTGGTAGTTTAACACGTAACCATTTTGGTTTTGGTTGGGTCTTTCTTTTAGTTTTAGTTGCCTCTACAGTTGTATCCATTGATCTAATTTATAGTGTGCTTTATGAAAGTTTAAATTTCAACTTGCTCACAAATTTAATTATTGTAATACGAATTGCACCTCTTCTGGAAGGGAATATTATTGTAAGCTATATAAAGCTGTTATTATCAGATGATTATAGGGTGAATAGGTAAGCTGTTTTTAAATGGATAAGTGCTTTAACTTGTTTTCCTAAGTAGAATCTTTGAGTTTATCGTGCTGAAGATATAAATTGCCTATAATAGAATTCTAAGCTTCTAAAATGTTCACCATTTTTTATTAGGTGGCTTTTTAATATAGAAACTTAGGGTATTTAACTGTAAAAATACCAGCATAAATTCTAGCAAAGGAATATATGCAATAAGAGATTTTTCTTGTAGTTTTTTTGCTGAAATTCCGATGCTTATATATTGAATAATTAATCGAATGGCTACTAATGCAGATGCTATTTGCCAATTCAGTAAAAAGAAGGCTGCTATTGCACCAAACCAAAATAGAACCGTACTTAAAAAATATATACCCAGTACTACTTTGTGCTTTGTTTTATAAAATCTGAAAGTCCAAGCTCTATTTTTTCGCATATTATGCCATGCTTCCCAGTTTTTTAATGGGGTAGCTTCTACATGCGCTTTTGGATTGTATATAAGACTTGTATTGTTTGTTCTTGCTACTTCATTTACAAAAAGATCATCATCACCAGCAGGTATTTTCACATGAGATATAAATCCTCTGTTTTCGTAATAAACTTTACTGGTATAAGCCAAGTTTCTTCCTACACCCATATAAGTCATTTTTGCTTTAGCAAAGGATAAATAGTGTATGGCATTCATCAGTGTATCGAAACGCAAAAAGAGGTTGAAAAGGCCTTTTTCCTTAGTGTAGTTACTATAGCCTAAAACTAGTTGTTTGTTGTTTAGAAAGCCAGTAGACATTTCTCTTATCCATTGATTAGTCAATGGTTTACAATGTCCATCTGTAAATAATAGATAATTGTTTTTTGCTCTCTTTATACCTAAGGTTAAGGCATATTTTTTACTGCCCCAAAACATTTCATTGCCATGTACATTGGTAAGGTAGATAGGGAAATTGGGATGGTTTTTTTGAAATTCCTCTATAATTATGAAACTGTCATCGGTTGACGAATCATTGATTAGGATAATTTCAAAATCTGGATAATCTTGCTCTAATATAGCATTTAGATTGCTCTCCAGATTTTCGACGTTGTTTTTAATATAAACAAGTACGGAAATAGGGGGGAGGTTTTCTATAGTAGCCGAATCTTTCTTCTTCGATAATGCGAAACTTAGGAATAAAAGAAAGTAGGCACAATTGATAAGGACAATTGTGATAAAAGCATACAAAAAGAGCATAAGCGACTACGAATACTAGATATTATTGATTCTCGCTCTCGCTACAACTTACTTTATATTGTTCAGGAGTTTTACCACACATACCACATGTAGCACCTTCTTTATTTAAGAATGGACTCTGACTGGCACAAGTTCCAGCGAACTCACCATCTTTCTTTGCCCATAGCTTAATCGAAATTCCTATAACTGCTAAGAGTAGCAATATTAATGTTATAAATAAAAGTCCCATTAGTTCGTGATTTTTGTACTGCAAAATTACAACATTTTTGAAGAAGAAGCGAGCTACAATGGTCTTTATTTTAGTTTAAAGATACGCCTAGTTTTATATTAACATACAATCTAATTGAGTGTGAAAAAGAATAAGGTGGATAAATGTTTGGATTCCTAAATTATGTTGATTTCAGGAACAATTTGGATGTCATACTTATCTTTCACAACGCTTTGAACATATTTTGCTAATTGTAATATGTCTTGGCCAGTTGCTGTACCATGGTTTATAAGCACTAAAGCTTGATTTTTATGTACACCTGCATCACCTTGCCTATAACCTTTTAGTTTAGCATTGTCTATAAGCCAACCAGCAGGAACCTTGTATTGATTATTTTCTACTTCATAGTATGGCGCATCGGGATGCTTTTGGTGAAATGCTTTAAAAGAATCTGTAGACAGTATTGGGTTTTTAAAGAAGCTTCCGCCATTTCCTAGCTTCTTAGGATCTGGTAATTTAGAGTTTCTAATCCGAATTACAGCATCGGATACATCCTCAATACTTGGATTTAGGCAGTGAGCTTTTTCTAGTTCACTTTTTATGGCTCCATAATCGGTACGAATGATATGATTCTTGCGAGTTAACCTTAATTGGATCTCAAGAATGATATATTGTCCTTTAGCCTCATTTTTAAAAATAGAGTCTCTATAACCAAATTTGCAGTCTTTCGTTTTGAGTTCCTTTATTTCACCCGTAGTTCTATCTAGTACAGTACAGCTCACTAATACGTCTTTTATCTCTACGCCGTATGCACCTATGTTCTGAATAGGAGCAGTGCCCGTATTGCCAGGAATTAATGATAGGTTTTCTATACCACCATAGTTTTGTTTCACGCAATAGCGAACTAGTTCATGCCAGTTTTCGCCAGCTTTTATATGGAGTAGTACATGATTATCATCTAAAAACTCTTCTTTTATTCCTCTTAGATTTAAATGAATTACAAGTGCTTCTACATCTTTAGTAAAAAGAATGTTGCTTCCTCCACCTAATATCAGCTGTTTGTCATGCACATTGGAAGCCAAGGCCTCACGCAATTCCGTAAGGCTATTTACTGTTACAAAGTATCTGGCATTAACAGCAACTCCAAAAGTATTATATTCTTTTAAGGATTTGTGCTCTTCAATAATCATGATTGTTTTTCTTGGTAAACTTTAAGTGCTTGTTTCAAAATTTCTACAGCCCTAACTAGTTTTTCTCTTTCTAGTACATAAGCAATCCGCACTTGATTTAACCCTTTCCCTGTGGTAGAATAAAATCCTGCTGCAGGAGCAATCATTACGGTTTCACCATCTAAGTCAAAATCCTCTAACAACCATTGTGCAAATTTCTCTGCATTCTTTATTGGTAATTCTGCAATACAATAAAATGCTCCTTGTGGTTGGTTTACTTTTACACCAGGTATTTCTGAAAGGCCATTTAGCAATATATCACGTCGCTCTTCATAAGTGGTGTTTACCTCGGTGAAATAGGATTTTGGTGTATCCAAAGCAGCCTCACTTGCAATCTGAGCAAACGTAGGTGGGCTTAGGCGAGCCTGTGCAAACTTAAGTACCGTTTCGATTACTTGATCGTTTTTAGAAACCAAATAGCCAATTCTAGCGCCACACATGCTGTAGCGTTTTGATACTGAGTCGGTAAGGATTGCATAATCTTCTATACCTTCTATAGAGAGGATAGAATGATGTTCCGCATCACTATATATAAAGTCGCTATACACTTCATCGGATATAAGGAACAAATTATATTTTTTAACCAATTCGCCCAACTGCTCAATTTCCTTTTTAGAATAAACATAACCTGTAGGATTTCCAGGGTTGCAAATTAAAATAGCTTTTGTGTGCTGGGTAATTAAAGCTTCAAAATCCTCAATTGGTGGTAAGGCAAAGTTATCTTCTATCTTAGATTCTACAGGAACCACCTTTACGTTGTTTTGTACTGCAAAACCATTGTAGTTAGCATAGAATGGTTCTGGTATAATAATTTCATCATTGGCGTCGGCAACGGTGCTTATCGCAAATGAAAGTGCTTCGCTACCGCCGGTGGTTACGATAATGTTTTCCGGACCGACCTCTATATTTTTACTGGTGTAGAAATCGGCTAGTTTTTGACGATACTCTAATGATCCGTTAGAAGCGGTATATGCTAAAGTTTCAATGGTATGATTGCGAACGGCATCCATTGCTACTGTTGGAGATTTTATATCGGGTTGTCCTATGTTTAGGTGATATACTTCCTTACCAGCTCTTTTTGCTTCGTTAGCATATGGTGTAAGCTTACGAATTGGTGACTCTGGCATTATTAAACCTTTACTAGAAATTTTTGGCATAGCAAAGATGGGTTTAAAAGTTATTAATAAAGCAAATTCCTCATAAATATGAGCATGCAATAATACGCATATTATGACGAAATTTATACATATTGAATATAAACTAAAATAAAATAAAAAACCACCTAGGTAATTACCCAAGTGGTATTTTTATAGAGAATTAATCTTTAAATTCTTATTCGGTTACTTGACCTCTAATTTTAAGAGGAGTAACTTCTTGAACCGCATTGGAGTAAACAGTAACCGTACGGCGAATAGGACCAACTAGTTTGGTATTGTATTTTACTTCAATCTCGCCTGTATCGCCAGGTAAGATTGGTTCTGTTGGTCTTTTAGGAACGGTACATCCGCAGGTAGAGCGAACATTGCTTATTACTAATGGTTCGTCACCAGTGTTGGTAAACTTAAATACTCGAAGGCCGTCACTTCCTTTTTTAATCGTACCGTAATCAATTGTTGACTCTTCAAAAGTCATTTCAGCTTGAGCATAGGTAACCATACTCAATAAACCGAATAATACTAAAGCGAATAGTTTTTTCATAACATAAATTCTATTGTGAAGTTTAAAAGTAAGTAACCTTGTAATAATATCAAAACTTTACTACTCCTTTTATAATCTATTGGTTATCGTTATTTTTGTAAATTATTTATAAAACTGTAATACAAGACTATGGCCAATAATACAAAGTATAATTCCAAAGAGGTGGAACAAAAGTGGTATAAATATTGGATGGACCAGGGATATTTCCGCTCTACCGTTGACGAGAGAGAACCCTACACAATTGTAATTCCACCGCCAAACGTTACTGGCGTTCTGCATATGGGACATATGTTGAATAATACTATTCAAGATGTACTGATTAGACGTGCAAGGTTAAAGGGCTATAATGCTTGTTGGGTACCTGGTACCGATCACGCTTCTATTGCTACAGAAGCTAAAGTAGTGGAGATGCTGGCCAAAAAAGGAATAAAAAAATCCGACCTAACTAGAGAAGAGTTCTTAGAGCATGCGTGGGAATGGACACATAAACATGGTGGGATTATCTTAGATCAGTTAAAACACTTAGGTTCTTCTTGTGATTGGGATAGAACGAAGTTTACACTAGATGAAGATATGTCCGCATCGGTTATTCGAGTATTTGTAGATTGGTATGAGCAAGGATATATATATCGCGGACATCGCATGATTAATTGGGATCCAGAAGCGAAAACTACGCTTTCTGATGAAGAGGTGTACCACGAAAATGAAAAGGGTAAATTATATCATATCAACTATCAGATAGAAGGTACCGAAGATAATTTGACGATTGCTACCACACGCCCTGAAACAATTTTAGGTGATACAGGAATATGTGTTCACCCAGAAGATGAGCGTTACCAACATTTAAAAGGCAAGCGAGCCATCGTGCCAATTGCAAATAGATCTATTCCAATTGTACAAGATGAATATGTAGATTTAGAGTTTGGAACAGGATGCTTGAAAGTAACACCAGCTCACGATGAAAATGATAAAGTTTTAGGTGAAACCCATGATTTAGAGGTAATTGATATACTTAATGACGACGGAACGCTTAACGAGCATGGTTTGCATTATGAAGGAAAAGATCGTTTCGTAGTTCGAAAAGAATTAGTGGAAGAATTACAGAAGCTTGGGCTAATAGATAAAATAGAGGAAATAGACCATAGCGTTGGAAAAAGTGAGCGAACAGGTGCGGTTATAGAACCTAGACTTAGCGAACAGTGGTTTGTTCGAATGGAAGAGCTTGCTAAGCCAGCTTTAGAAGCAGTGCTGGAAGAGGAAGTGAACCTAGTTCCGAAAAAGTTTGTAAATACCTACAGACACTGGATGGAAAATGTTCGCGATTGGAATATTTCTAGACAATTATGGTGGGGACAGCGTATTCCAGCTTATTACTATGGCGATAACGAAGAATATGTTATTGCCGAGACAGCTGAAAAAGCATTGGAAAAAGCACGTGAAAAATCGGGCAATTCCGCTTTAGAACTTAAAGACTTAAGACAAGAGGAAGATGTATTGGATACATGGTTCTCTTCTGCAATTTGGCCAATATCTGTGTTTAATGGAATTTTAGAACCAGATAATGAGGAGATAAATTACTACTATCCAACGAATGATATTGTAACGGCGCCTGAGATTTTATTTTTCTGGATTGCTAGAATGATTGTGGCAGGATATTCCTTCCGTGACGAAAAACCATTTAGTAATGTTTATTTAACAGGAATAGTTAGAGACAACCAACGTCGTAAAATGAGTAAATCCTTAGGGAATTCTCCAGAACCGTTGGATCTAATAGAGGAGTATGGTGCAGATGGTGTACGGGTAGGTATGTTATTGAGCTCACCTGCAGGAAATGATTTAATGTTCGACGAAGAGCTTTGTAAGCAAGGAAGTGCGTTTGTAAATAAAATATGGAACGCATATCGTTTGGTGTCTGGATGGAAAATAGACGATGAATCGATAGATGGGACATACGAGGAAATTGCGGATTTATCTATACGTTGGTACGAAAATCAGTTTCAATCCGTGTTACAAAAGATAGAATCTCACTTTGAAACCTATCGAATCAGTAATGCATTAATGGATACGTATAAGTTGATTTGGGATGACTTCTGTTCTTGGTTTCTAGAAATGGTTAAGCCAAGCTTTGGAGCAACTATGTCATCTGCAACTCATAAGAGAGTTGTTGACTTGTTCGAAGATAATTTGCGAATTCTTCATCCATTTATTCCGTTTGCAACAGAGGAAATATGGCATCTACTTGGCGATAGAACCCCAGAGGAAGCGCTTATAATATCTACTTGGCCAGAAGCTAAATCGGTAGATAAAGAGCTGAAGAATAACTTTAAACACATGAGTGAGGTGGTTACCGCTATTCGCTCGATACGTAAACAACATAATATTTCATTTAGAGATGCATTGTCACTAACGGTGGTGAATCATGAGAATACATCAAAAGAATTCGATATAGTTTTACAAAAACTGATGAATTTAGAAACGATAACTTATTCAGATTCCAAGTTGGAAGATGCCTTGACTTTCCGAGTTAAGTCCAATGAGTACTATATACCAAGAGAGGGTGCTGTAGATGTTGAAGCGGAGTTGAAAAAACTTGAATCGGAACTTGAGTATCAAACTGGATTTTTAAAGTCGGTTCAAGCGAAACTATCTAATGAGCGTTTTGTGTCAAAGGCCCCAGAGCAAGTAGTAGCATTGGAACGCAAGAAAGAAGCAGACGCTTTAGCGAAAATTAAAACAATAGAAAATAGCATTGAAGCTTTGAAGTAAATAATCTATTGGTTAATTGGTTAGGATAAGCTGTAAGCGAATTATTTTAAATCTTTAAAATATTCGTTTACAGCTTTTATATATCTTTTCTTTGCCTCTTCACGGCTTAAGCCTCTCATTTGGAACAGTGCATTAGTTTTAAATGCATTGATGAGTGGATTTCGGCTATTAGGGCTTTTCCCCTGATTGCCAGTAGCATGTTTGTAGTATGCATATAGCCGCAATAGAAAATCAGCTGGAAAGGTATCGGTATGCTCGTTAATCTTTTTAACTGCTTTCTCGAACTCCTTGTCTAATTGTGATTCGTTTGCCATAACGGTTATTTTGCTAGTATGGTTACTCCGCCTTTTACTTTTTGGTTCAGGGTTACTTGAACCTTTGCATCCAAAGGTAAATAAATATCTACTCTAGAGCCAAATTTAATAAATCCACTATCTTCTGCTTGTATAGCTTGATCGCCTACTTTCGCATAGTTTACTATGCGTCTAGCCATTGCGCCTGCTACTTGACGGAATAGTATTGGGCCAAATGTAGTATTTTCAACTACAACGGTGGTGCGCTCATTTTCTTCTGATGATTTTGGATGCCAAGCAACAAGATATTTTCCAGGATGATACTTGGAGTAAATAACCTTACCACCTACAGGGTACCGGGTAACGTGTACGTTTAAAGGCGACATGAAAATGGATATTTGATACCTTTTATCTTTAAAGAACTCAGGTTCGTATACTTCTTCCATTACCACCACTTTTCCATCTACCGAAGCCAATACCTCTTTATCGGATCGAATAAATTTCCGTTTAGGATTTCTAAAAAACTGTAGGATTAAAATGAGTACTACTAAAATAGCTGCAAACAATATATTCTTTAGAAATATAATACTTACAAACTTGTCAACTATTAAGCTTATAACAATACAAGATAATAGTGTAATCAGAATAATTTTATGCCCTTCTTTGTGAAACATAATTAAATAATGAAATATAAATATGCATAAATAAATGGGCTGGCGTATATAATACTATCAAGTCTGTCGTATATACCACCATGCCCTGGCATAATCTTTCCGCTGTCTTTTACTCCAGCTGTACGCTTTAGCTTAGACTGCACTAAGTCGCCAATAGTACCTAAGGTACTGGTTAAAATTGCTATGATTATCCAATTTCCTATAGCGATACTCGGATATATCTTTAAAGCTACTATTATACTTACAAGTACAGCTCCTGACAAACCGCCAATAAAGCCTTCGACACTTTTATTTGGCGATACACTTGGGAATAATTTTCTTTTCCCAAAATTCACTCCGATTAGGTATGCAAAACTATCGCAGGCCCATATTAATAAAAATATAGAAACAAGTAGTTTTGATGGGTAGTTTACTAAATCAGCATCAGCTATTTTGGTTATAAACATAAAACCACCAATCAGATATAAAAAGCTAAGACCGTATCTGTAAAGTAAATTATTTTTTAGTTGTATAGATGTAAATAACTGATAAGCCAATATTACATTAAAAATACAACTGGCAATTAAAATTGCTGGCACAAATATAGTGTCCTTTTCAATATAAAGTAATACAAATCCTGTAAATAGTAATAGATAAGGGAGGAAGCTTTTAGACCGTAGAAGGTTAAGTAATTCATGAAGCGTTAAAAGCCCAAGGAGTCCGAATAAGACGACAGTCCAATTTCTATCTAAAAATAAAGTAGATAAGATGAGGGCTACATATATCAGTCCCGAAAGCGAACGTACAAGCAAATCCCTCATTTTACAAATCTTCCAATAATATAAGATATAGGTTCTTGTTAGAATTTCC
>DATGSX010000182.1:0-4534 GCA_035302145.1 Flavobacteriaceae bacterium
ATATAAACTATAACTTTATTGGGTTGCATAGCAGCTAGAAAGCCGTATATTTGCACTGCAAAAATAAAATTATAATAACCTTGGCAGTAACACAATCTCAGACTATAAGCCCATCCTTGTTAAAGGATTTTGCTGAAGTAACAAAGATGCGTCTATCCATTAGTGTGGTGATCTCTTCGATTGCCGGTTACCTATTGGGTGCCGACACAATTAGTTTTTCTGTGTTATTGTTGCTTGCCATTGGTGGCTACTGCATGGTTGGTGCTTCGAATGTCTTTAACCAAGTAATCGAAAAAGATATTGATGGGCTAATGCACCGCACGAAAAATAGGCCTGTTGCCTCTGGACGAGTTTCCGTACGAACAGCAACTGTTTTAGGGGCAATTCTAACCCTTATTGGATTAAGCATACTTTATAGCATCAACCCTAAAACTGCGATGTTTGGTGCGATTTCTATATTTCTGTATGTCAGCCTATACACACCTTTAAAAACGAGAACGCCTTTATCGGTTTTCGTTGGAGCTTTTCCTGGTGCCATTCCTTTTATGCTAGGCTGGGTTGCTGCAACCAATAACTTTGGAATCGAAGCTGGAACATTATTTATGATTCAGTTCTTTTGGCAATTCCCACACTTTTGGGCTATAGGCTGGTTTCTTTATGACGATTATGCTAGAGCCAATATTTATATGTTGCCAAATGGAAAGCGCGATAAAGTCACAGCTTTGCAAATGTTATTATATACAGTATGGACAGTTTTGTGCTCACTTCTTCCAGTAAGTGGCTATACAGGCGATTTAAAATTAACCGTTGTTGGAGGAGTCCTAGTAGGGCTTGCAGGGCTCTGGAACTTATATTATGCATTTAAAATGTATAAAACTAGAACCGAGGCCATGGCGAGAAAACTAATGCTTATCAGTGTTAGTTATATTACACTTATCCAATTGATTTATGTACTTGATAAACTTATACTTCAATGAGTAAACACCAAATAGATGATATATCGAAAGTAAACCAAGCAAAAAAAATGATGCTGTGGTTCGCTATAGTTAGTCTTTCTATGGCTTTCGCCGGATTGACTAGTGCTTATGTAGTAAGTGCCGAACGACCAGATTGGATTGAAAGCTATACGATACCAACACCATTTTATATTAGCTTAGTTGTAATGCTTATAAGCAGCGGAACAATACACCTTGCAAAAAAGCATATTCAAAGGGAAAGTAATAGGACTGGAATGTATCTACTGTTAACAACTTTTGCCTTAGGAATAGTATTTATTATATTGCAATTTATGGGCTTTTCGGAGTTCATACGATCGGGGTATTATTTTACAGGAAGCGAAAGCAATATTACAACATCATATATTTACCTAATCGTATTATTGCACGTTGCTCACCTCTTAGCGGGGCTGTTAACCTTACTTGTTGTAATTTATAATCAT
This sequence comes from Flavobacteriaceae bacterium, assembly GCA_035302145.1. Classification (GTDB taxonomy): domain Bacteria; phylum Bacteroidota; class Bacteroidia; order Flavobacteriales; family Flavobacteriaceae; genus JAJYTI01. The sequence goes on from DATGSX010000182.1 coordinate 1,439, forward strand.
TATAAACAAAAGTATATTAACGGCAAAACCCTTGGTATTGAGCAGGCTGCGACGTTTTGGCATTTTTTAGATGGACTGTGGATTTATCTGTTATTATTTTTCTATTTCGTTAGATAAAAAATTAACGTATTTTTGAATATTACTAAAAACCAATTTTATTTGTATGGAAGCAACTGTTGTTAAAACAGGTACAGAGGGAACGACCTGGGGAGGTGCTAAAAAGCCTCTTAAAGCAAGCTACGGTAAATTAATGCTGTGGATCTTTCTTTTTTCTGATTCTCTTACTTTTACAGGATTTTTAGTCTCTTATGGACTGGCTCGATTTAGATTCGCTGATTCATGGCCGATAGCCGATGAAGTGTTTAATCATATACCCTTCTTTCATGGAGTTGAAGAACCTATGATTTTCGTAGCGTTCATGACCTTCTTATTAATATTTTCTTCCGTAACAATGGTGTTGGCGGTAGATGCAGGAGCGCGCATGAAGCAAAATTTAACCACTTTTTACTTGTTCTTAACCCTATGTGGAGGTATAACCTTCCTTAGTTCACAAGCTTTTGAGTGGGCAACGTTTATTAAAGGAAGCTATGGAGCAGTAGAAACCAAAGGTGGAAACATCCTTCAGTTTGTAAATACAGAAGGGGAACGCGTAGCTATTTATGACTTCGCTTTAGCTGATAATACCCCTAGAGAAGTACATGAAAGAAATAAAGGACTTTGGTATGTGGGAGAGCCTGCTACGCCAACTAAGGTGTCGTATGAGCAAGTTAAGAAAGGTTTCCTAGCCGATGAAAGCTTACTAGTGCGAATCCAAGAGAAGGATGAGCGTGGACAGCATATTATTCTTTCAAGAGAAGAGTCACAAGCAAGACTTTTAGATCAAGGAGTTATGGTGGTAGAAGGAGCAAACCTTATACATAACGAATATGGTCATAGATTGTTTTCTAACTTCTTCTTCTTTATTACTGGATTCCACGGATTCCACGTGTCTATAGGGATCACTCTGTTATTTGTTGTGTTCGTTAACTCTATCGTAGGAACATACGAGAAACGAAATAGCTATGAGATGGTAGAGAAAGTTGGACTGTACTGGCACTTTGTTGACTTGGTATGGGTATTTGTATTTACATTCTTCTACCTAGTTTAATCCAAAAAAGATAATTTAAAAATGGCACAAGAACATAATTTAGCGATATTTAGAGGAAGGCTTAAGTTTAAAGATAACCGAAGCAAAATTTGGGGAGTGTTTATTTTCCTATCTATCATCACGGCGATAGAAGTAGGATTAGGAATGGCACGTCCAGAGGCTTTAGTAAACACCTATTGGTTTAATTTCATCCCAATCTTTAAGATGACGCCGCTTACATTCATCTTCATTATACTTACTATTGTAAAGGCCTATTATATTACATGGGACTTTATGCACATGAGAGATGAAGTAAAGTTTCTACGACGCATTATCGTATGGTCGGCAGTATTCTTTATCATATATTTCGTCATCCTAATTTTATTAGAAGGACAGTATATGTACGATGTATTGACAGACGGCCTTATTAAATACGATTTTTAAGCCCTGAATATTATATAATATAAAAATCAACACCCTTCTAGAGCTTCTAGGAGGGTGTTTTTTCTTTAAATATATTACGGGTAACTTTATCCTACATTCTAATATGTTAATAACTAAAGGTAAATTAACTAGTTAAAATTGTAGGTTGGGTTTATTGCATGTATTTTTGCACCGAAAATACCATCGAAAATGAATAAAAAGTATCTTGTATTATTTACTCTTTTTATCTTGCCCATCTTGGCGTATGTCTTCTTCGCTTCGGGGGTCAATAACTTCAGGTTTCTACCAGTACTCACCGAGAACGTTCAAGATTTAGAAGAGTTTTATGATGTGGATGGAAATCCTGTTCGCTTGGAAGATAAAATTACTATTCTCATGTTTTTAGGCGAAAATCCTATAGATCACCAAGTCAGCGTCTACAACTTAGTACACAAAACCTATAAGAAAAATCATAGCTTTCATGACTTTCAAATGGTAACTGTTATGCCAGAGGAAGCAAAATCAAAAATCGCCCCATTGATTAAGGAGGTTAGTGGAGCAGTAGAAGATTTAAGCGACTGGCATTTTGTATACGGTCCTATAGATGCCATAGAAGAGGTTTATAGTAGTTTAAGGGTGCCGTATCCATTATATGATGATTGGTATAGCGAATATGTTTTTATTGTGGATAAGGACTTAAAATTACGTGGCAGGGATGATGATGAAGACGAAGGAATCTTATATGGTTATAATGCCGAACAATATTCCGAGATAAATAACAAACTAGGCGATGACATTAAAATTTTGCTAGCAGAATATCGCCTAGCACTTAAAAGGCATAATAGAAACGATTATTTAGTACAATAGATTAATTAGAAAAAATATTATGGCAAAGAAAAAGAGCAACTTATCCTACATTGGAATTTCATTGGTTGTCTTATTGTTTGGTATCTGGGCAGTTCCTAAAATCGTAGATAATTTAAAGTCTCACGAAAAGGATATGGCTACTATCGGTCCTGTACCTAATTTTTCTCTAACAAACCATCATGGAGAGAACATAAGCCAAGAGGATTTGTTAGGTAAAGTGTATGTCGTAGAGTTTTTCTTTACCACTTGTCCTTCTATTTGTCCAGTAATGCATAAAAGCATGGTAAAAATTCAGGACAAATACTTTGGCAATCCCAATGTGGCCTTCGTATCTGTTACCATAAATCCTGAATACGACACGCCTGAAGTCTTAAATGCGTACGCGAAAGAAAATAACGTAACCAATAACAATTGGCAGTTTTTAACTGGTGATATACAAGATATTTATGCGCTAGCAAATCAAGGGTTTAATCTATATGTAGCCGAAGCGCCTGAAGTGGAAGGTGGTTTCGAGCATTCTGGATTCTTTGCATTGGTCGATAAAAAAGGAAACATCCGCTCACGAATTGTAGAGCAAGGAAATCCAAAGATTTACTATAACGGACTGGAAGACAGTGATGTGAGAATGTTAATTGAAGATATTAAAAACTTACTTTAAACCTATGCAAACAGAAACTCCT
>DATGSX010000183.1:0-5036 GCA_035302145.1 Flavobacteriaceae bacterium
ATTCCCGAAATTTGGGTAAGGGATTTTATGTTTAAAAGCCACGGTTTCAGCATGTAAAATCCGAAAAAAGCATTCCGTTACTGTATTTTTGAGTTTTAAAGGGAAATTATATCTCAAAAGTTTCTGTTGCGATTATTGGGATTTTATTAACTCTAGGTTTTTCTAGTAATAATTCTGGAATTGCCTAAAAAATTTGTTAATGAAACCGCCATTAATAACACGGTTAATTACCCATTAAAGTCCACAATTAACATGAAATGCATAGGGTGTCTGCGGTTTTTTTAGTAAACTTGGCATTGGTTTAGTTTTAACATTTACACGGATGCGCATTAAATTTCTTGTTTTTGCTTTTGTACTTGGCTTATTTTCAGCTGTTGGGCAGGAAAAACAACTTCGAATGGAGGAGATTTGGGACGGAACTTTTCAAGCCAAATCACTATTTCGGTTACACTCCTTAAATAATGGTAACGAGTATACGGTAATGCAATATGACGCTAATAGGAATAGCACTATAGATGTATACCGATACGATACTGGCGAAAAAGTTCGCAGTTTGTTAAACACTCGTAATTTTCCGGAACTGAAGTCTCTTTTCCAATATAGTTTTAGTCCCGATGAGTCAAAATTACTCTTAGGAACCGAATACCAGCCAATTTATCGCCGATCTGTATTAGCGGTATATTACGTGCTGGATATTGCTACTGGAGAGTTAATCCAAGTAGATGAGGATAAAATTCAAGAGCCGAGCTTCTCAGCCGACGGTTCTAAAATAGCCTACGGAAAGGAAAATAACCTATTTATAAAGGATTTAAAATCAAACTCTACCACGCAAGTTACCAAAGACGGAAAAAAGAATGAGATAATAAACGGGATTGCGGATTGGGTGTACGAAGAAGAGTTTGCTATCGTTCGCATGTTCGATTGGAGTGCCGATGGCAATTACTTAGCCTATATACGATTCGATGAAAGCAACGTTCCAGAGTTTTCTATGGATGTGTATGGAAAAGAACTTTATCCAACACAACAGGTGTTTAAATATCCGAAAGCTGGAGAAGATAATTCCGAAGTGAGTTTGCATATTTACTCTTTAGAGAATCAAACTACTAAGGAAGTAGATTTCTCTGAGTTGGAAACCAACTATTACATTCCAAGATTAAAATGGACTAAAGATGCGCATACGTTAGCCGTACAGTTAACCAATAGACATCAGAATATCTTAGACTTAGTATACGTTCATCCACAAACAACAGCATATACGAAAGTGTTGCGCGAAACCGATGAGGCCTATATCGATGTTACCGACGATTGGACGTTTATGGACGATGGAAGATTCTTTTGGACAAGTGAGCGCGATGGTTGGAATCATTTATACCACTATAGTAAGAATGGGAAGCTACTCAATCAAGTGACCAAAGGAGATTGGGATGTGACTAGGTTTTATGGCTTAAATGCAAAGACGAAAACACTTTATTACCAGAGTACCGAAAATGGCTCATTATATCGTGATGTATATAGTATAAGGACGAATGGAAGAGGTAAAAAGCAATTGGTAACGAGTAAAGGAACTAACTCTGCTTCGTTTAGTGCCGATATGAGTTTGTTTATTAATACTCACACTAGCAGTACTTCGCCGGCAACTTACACCTTACATCAATCCAATAATGGAAAACTATTGCGAACCATTGTGGATAATAAAGAGTTGCTCGATAAACTGGAGGCTTACCAGCTTCCAAAGAAAGAATATGGAACCATCCATATAAGCGGCTACGATTTAAATATGTACACGATAAAGCCTGTGGATTTTGATCCAAATAAAAAGTATCCACTTTTATTATATCAATATTCAGGTCCAGGCTCGCAATTGGTAAGTGACTCATGGTTGGCTGCCAACGATTATTGGCATATGCTGCTTACTCAGAACGATTATATAGTAGTTTGTGTAGATGGTAGAGGTACAGGATATAAGGGAAGCGAATTTAAAAAACTGACGCAAAAAGAATTAGGAAAGTATGAGGTAATCGATCAGATTCGAATTGCTGAGAAACTAGGGGAGAAGTCGTATATAGATGCCGATAGGATTGGGATTTGGGGTTGGAGCTATGGTGGGTTCATGTCGGCCAACGCTATTTTCCAAGCACCAGAAGTTTTCTCTACTGCTATTGCTGTAGCTCCTGTAACAAGCTGGCGTTTTTACGATACGATTTATACCGAACGATATATGCAAACACCTCAGGAAAACCCAACGGGTTATGACCAAAATTCGCCGCTGACACATGCCAAGAATTTAGAAGGGAATTTACTATTGGTGCATGGAACTTCCGATGATAACGTTCATGTAGATAATACCATGAAGCTTATCGATGTGCTAGTGAATGCAAATAAAGATTTCGACTGGTTGATTTATCCAGATAGAAATCATGGAATATATGGTGGAAACACACGTTTGCACCTTTACAATAAAATGACGGAATATATTTTAAACCACTTATAAAATTATAACACTTAGATAATGGCTACAGATACACACGCTAATGAGTTTTTAGGACATCCGAAAGGATTATTTGTATTGTTTTTCACAGAGATGTGGGAACGCTTCTCTTATTATGGAATGCGTGGAATTCTAACACTATACTTAGTAGCATCTACTGCGGCTGCTGACCCAGGAATGGGTTGGAGTACAAGAGATGCCCTTTGGTTATATGGTTGGTATACTATGTTGGTATATGTAGCTTCTATACCAGGTGGTTGGGTAGCCGACAAATTTTTAGGTCAGAAGCGTACGGTAATGATAGGTGGGGGACTACTAGTTCTTGGTCATGGTATATTGGCTGTGCCACAAGATTGGGCGTTTTTTACCGGATTAGCATTGATTATCCTTGGAGTAGGTGGTTTAAAACCTAATATCTCTACCATGGTTGGTGGACTGTATCCTCCTGGAGATATCCGACGCGATAGTGGGTTTACCATCTTCTATATTGGAATTAATATAGGTGCTTTATTAGCAAGTATATCTGTTGGTCTAGTTGCCTACTACTATGGGTGGCACTATGGGTTTGGTTTGGCAGGAATAGGAATGCTTTTAGGGCAGTTGGTATTTATCTGGGGACAGAAATTCCTAGTTGGAGTAGGAGAGTTTACTGGTGGCGATAAGGTTACACCAGAACAACGAGCAGCTGCACAACGTCCGTTAACCAAAATAGAGAAAGATAGAGTGATTGTATTATTGCTATCGTTCCTGATTATTATTGTATTCTGGGGTGCCTTTGAACAAGCTGGTGGTTTATTAAATCTGTATACCGATACTAAAATTGATAGGTATATAGGATTGAGCTGGTTAGAAGAAATTCCAGCAGCAGTCTTCCAAGGATTGAACTCAGCCTATATCATACTATTTGGTACAGCAGTGGGTGCTTTTTGGGTATGGTGGCAGAAAAGTGGTAGAGAGTCCTCTTCTTTATTTAAAATGGCTATAGGTACCATTATTATGGGACTTGGTTATGTTTTCATGATCTTCGCATCGCAAGAAGCTAGTGCAGAGACTTTTGGTAAAGCAGCGATGTATTGGATATTCTTAGCTTATTTATTCCATACTATTGGTGAGTTATCTGCTTCGCCTGTAGCATTGTCATTTATTACAAAACTATCGCCGCTTAAATACTCGTCTATTATGATGGGATTGTTTTTTGCAGCAACAGGATTTGGTGATAAGCTAGCGGGAAGCATTGGATCTATGTCACAATTAGTGCCATATAATATGGAAGTGCAATATGATAAAGCACAGTTAACAAACCTGATGACCAAAGATTCTATTAGGACAAAAGATGAGAATAATAAGATAATCACCGTGTACGATTACCCGATTAATATAGACTTAGCCTTTGAAGTAAAAACTAAGGTGTACTTAGACGAAGGAGAAGTGTTATTTAAAGAGTATGACACGGATAAAGACATATCCGATGCCTTTAAATTAGACGCTGCATCCTATACCGACCTTAAATCTACTTTAGAAGAGAATAAGGTGACACAGATGGAGCCTTATCATGCTAGAATAATTTTTGAGAAGGATGATGATGCACGTGCTATACTTGAAAACAAAGGAGATGGGGAAGACTATTATGCTAGTTTTGTTTTGGAAGAGGTTCAAAGTAGAATGGAGCATAGAACGTTTACTGGGTTAGTAATATTTACCGTTGCTTTTGGACTCTTGTTATTAGTGTTCTTAAAAAGACTGAAGCGTCTGACTTATGGTGCAGAAGATATGGAAGTAGAAGGTGTGTAATTTAAATAGAAAACAATGAGTAAATTAAAATATATAGTCTTGGGCATATTCCTATTGACATCGACTATTAGCCAAGCACAGAAGCTAGAGTGGATCCAAATGAATGAAGCCCTCGAGTTACAGAAAGAAAACCCCAAGAAAATCTTGATGAAGGTATATATTGAGAATGGTTGTGAGGAATGCGAGCTATTTGAAAAGGAAACGTTTACCAATAAAAACCTTATCCAATATGTAAAGGAAAATTATTATACGGTATATCTTGATGGAGAAGGGAATGATGTGATTAGTTATAATAATTTTGACTACACCAACCCAAACTATATCGAAGGTAAAAAGGGACGTAACAGTACGCATTTATTTGTAAATGCTCTAAAACTTGCTACCTATCCAAGTTTGGTGTTTTTTGATTCAGATGGGAGTGTTATTCAAGCTATTGGTGGTTTTAAAGGAGTACAGGAGTTAGAACTGTACCTACGCATGGTAGCTACCGATGAGTATAAAGAAATTACCACACCAGCGGCTTGGGAAGCCTATCAGAAAAACTTTAAAAGCAGTTTTTAAAACGAAACTTTAATAAAATACATTTTAATCTACTATAGAAATAAACAATTGATATTATGGCAGAATCGGCTTCGTCAAAAACCAATTTTTTTGACTCAAATGTGTTAGGACACCCAGCAGGGCTTTTCGTATTGTTCTTTACAGAGATGTGGGAACGGTTTTCATTCTACGGAATGCGCGTATTGTTAATCAACTT
>DATGSX010000184.1:0-3258 GCA_035302145.1 Flavobacteriaceae bacterium
TCCTTGTCTTTGTTCTGTAATTTAGCGGCCATGGCCATACCTAAGCAAGCAGAGATAGAAGTGCTGCTGTGGCCTACGCCAAAAGAGTCGTAGATACTTTCTGTTCTGCAAGGGAACCCACTTATTCCATGCAGTTGCCTGTTTGTATGAAACTGCTTTTTTCGTCCAGTAAGAATTTTATGAACGTAGGCTTGGTGGCCTACATCCCACACCAATACATCTTCTGGTGTATTATAATAATAGTGTAAAGCTAGGGTAAGTTCTACTACTCCAAGGCTAGCACCAAGATGTCCTTCTTTAGTGGCTACGGCTTGAATGATAAACGAACGCAATTCTTGTGCTACTTGTGGTAATTGCTCCCTTTTAATTTTCTTTAAATCTTCTGGATATTCAATCCTGTCTAACAGATTCTTTTGCATGCTGCAAAGATACGTTTTGAAATTGTATTTTTGTGAGTCAGAAAAATAATCTACCTATGCTTATACAACCATTTGATTCTACTTACTTTATGCGTCAGGCTTTGATAGAAGCCGAGAAAGCTTTTGCCAAAGGTGAAGTGCCTATAGGAGCCGTTGTGGTATCTAACGATCGCATAATTGCTCGTGCGCATAACTTAACCGAAACTTTAAACGATGTTACGGCACATGCCGAGATGCAAGCTATAACGTCTGCAGCGGAGCATATTGGTGGAAAGTACTTACAGGATTGCACTTTATATGTTACAGTTGAGCCTTGTCAGATGTGTGCAGGTGCATTGTATTGGGCACAGATAAAGAAAATCGTGTATGCTGCATCTGATGAAGAGCGTGGGTGTATAGCGATGGGAACTAAATTACATCCGAAAACTAAAATAGAAGGTGGTCTGTTGGCAGAGGAAGCAGCTTCGTTGATGCAAGATTTTTTTAGGAATAGGAGATAAATAAAAGGAAAATAAAAAAGCCACACTAAATTTAGCGTGGCTTTACAATTCCTATATATTATATAAAATTGTTGTCTTATTCGTAAGCAATACGTACTTGTGCTGCTACAGGGCCTTTTCTTCCCTCTTCTATCTCGTAAGTAACTTCGTCACCCTCTTGGATAGTTTCGCCATCTAGGCCAGTAACGTGTACAAAGATGTCTTTCCCTGTATCGTTGTCTGTAATAAATCCGTAGCCTTTAGACTCGTTGAAAAATTTAACTGTTCCTTTCATTGTAATAATTAATGTTGTTGTAAACAACAAAGGTATGAAAAATTAAGTCACAGCCATGTAATATCTAACAATTCTTCATTATTATTTTTCATTCCTTTTTATATCTTCCTCCTCTTTTTGAAAATTTTTCATTTTCTGCAGGTTTTCATTAGTAAGCATGTAATCTTTTATTTTTTTACCTTTAGAACGGTAAAAAATAAAAGCAGGCATCCATATAAAAGCTCCTACCATTATGGTAATACCAATCACTATATCACCCGTTGATTCATCATTGGACTTTATTATAAATCCAGTAATGAGTCCAAGGAGAAGGAGAATAAAAAGGGTGCTAATGAAAACTCGCATAGGCTTCTATTAATGCTTTTAATTATTATTCTTTAACCTCTATTTTTAGTCCTAAATCATCAAGTTGTTCTTGATCTATAGTTGCGGGTGCATCGATCATTAAGTCGCGGCCCATGTTATTTTTAGGGAAAGCAATAAACTCTCTAATGGTTTCCTGACCACCTAAAATAGCGGTTAATCTATCCATACCAAATGCAATTCCTGCGTGTGGCGGTGCACCGTACTCAAAGGCTTTTAGTAAGAAACCAAACTGTTTTTGAGCTTCTTCCTTGGTAAAGCCAAGGTGCGTAAACATCGTGTCTTGCATCTTTCTATCGTGTATACGAATTGAGCCTCCACCTATTTCGTTCCCGTTCAATACTAGGTCGTAAGCATTTGCTTTGACTGTAGCTGGATCGGTTTCTAATAACTCTAACTGTCCTTCTTTTGGTGCAGTGAACGGGTGGTGCATAGCATGGTATCTTTGCGAATCCTCATCCCACTCCAATAAAGGGAAGTCTATTACCCAAAGTGGAGCAAATTCTTCTGGATTACGCAACTCTAATCGCTCTGCCATTTCCATACGTAAAGCACTTAGCTGCCCGCGCACCTCGTTTTTATCGCCCGATAACACACAGATTAAATCGCCTGGCTTAGCTCCGGTGGCTTCTGCCCATTTGGCTAGATCTTCTTGGTCATAGAATTTATCTACAGACGAACGGAAGCTTCCATCTTCATCGCATCGTACGTAAACCATTCCTTTAGCGCCTACTTGTGGACGACGTACCCACTTTATTAAATCGTCTATCTCTCTTCTAGAATAGGAGTTTGCTCCAGGCACAGCAATTCCAACTACCAACTCTGCTTGGTTGAAAATGTTGAAGTCTTTGTGTTGTGCTACTTCGTTAAGCTCGCCAAACTCCATCCCGAATCGGATGTCTGGCTTGTCGTTTCCATACTTTCTCATAGCCTCGTCGTAGGTCATTCGCGGAATGGCTCCTTCGATTTTCACGCCTTTTAACTCGTCCAATAAATGTACTAGCAGTCCTTCAAAAGTTTGCAGTACGTCTTCTTGGGTTACAAACGCCATCTCACAATCTATTTGTGTGAATTCTGGCTGACGATCGGCACGTAAGTCTTCGTCTCGGAAGCAACGCACAATCTGGAAGTATTTATCCATTCCACCCACCATCAGCAACTGTTTAAAAGTTTGTGGTGATTGGGGAAGCGCATAAAACTGTCCTTTGTTCATACGCGATGGTACCACAAAGTCACGTGCTCCCTCTGGTGTAGATTTAATTAAATATGGAGTTTCTACTTCTATAAAATCTTCGTTCGATAAATAGTTTCGAACGGCCATAGCAACCTTATGCCTGAAAATAAGCTTTTCGCGTATAGGGTTTCTACGGATATCTAAGTAACGGTACTTTAAACGTAGTTCTTCTCCGCCATCGGTTTTATCCTCAATGGTAAAAGGAGGGGTTTTTGAGCTGTTAAGGATGTCTAGTTCCGAAACCAAAATCTCGATATCACCTGTTGGGATATTCGGATTTTTTGATTGACGCTCTATGACCTTCCCGGTAACTTGAATAACGAACTCACGGCCCAAATGCGATGCTTTTTCAAAAAGCTCTTTGGAGCTTCTTTCTCCGTCAAAAATAAGTTGGGTAATGCCGTAACGATCTCTAAGGTCTACCCATACTAAGAAACCTTTGTTGCGCACATTTTGTACCCATCCGCT
>DATGSX010000185.1:0-15470 GCA_035302145.1 Flavobacteriaceae bacterium
ATCTCTTTCCGCCATCAAACGTTCGTTGGCTTTCACCAAACTATCCGCTCTAGCAAACATTACTTTACGCTCGGCTTGCAGCTGATTTATCTGTGCTCGATATCGTTGGATAAGGCCAATATTTGCTTTGGACTTCTCCACTTCTACCAGTAACTCATCGATACGACTTTTAGCTTCTATAAGCTCTTCGTCTTTTAATTCATTCTCAGTAATTATCTCATTGTATTCATCCGATAAATCGGCTAGCTCTCTTTGTATTTCTACTCGTTGCTGCTCTAACCCGGCTACGGTATTTTTACTATCTTTATACATAGAAACCGTGTAAAAAACCAATCCAATAAGTAGGATGGCTAAAACACCGATAAGGATTTTGTACTTTAAACTGCCTTCTTGATTACTCATAAAACTATAGTATATATGATAATTTTGGACTAATCTACAAACATAACTCCTCTCTAAGCGTTTATTATTCTATAAAATATCTTTAGGTATGTTAAATATATTACTCCCGAGATTTTGCGCCACTTGCAACAACGTTCTTCTTACTATGGAAGAGCTACTTTGTTCGTATTGTTTGAGCGACCTGCCACTCACTCACTTTCACACCTATGATGACTCTACAGTACTGGATAAGTTTTACGGATTACTTCCTGCATATCAAGCAACTGCCTTATTATATTTTATAAAAAAAGGAATCTCTCAAAAACTATTACACAAATTAAAATATGAAGACCAACAGAACATAGGTACCTACTTTGGTAAATGGCTTGGGAGTGAATTAAAACAAATACCCAGTTATTTGGATGTTGAGGTCGTGGTGCCCGTACCCTTACATAAAAAACGTTTCCGCAGTAGAGGCTACAACCAAGTAACAAAATTTGCAAAACAAATTGCGAGTCAACTCGACGCCAGCTACTGTGAAAAAAGTTTAATAAAAATATCTCATGCCAGATCGCAAGTAGGTTTAGGTCGTTGGAGTCGTTTTGGAAGTAAAGAGGTGTTCAAACTTGGAGATCCCTCAACAATACGAGGAAAACATGTTTTGCTGGTAGACGATCTTATTGCTACTGGTGCAACGTTGATTAATTGCGGGAAAGAACTTTTAAAAGCACCAGTAAGCAAACTAAGTATCGCCACTTTGGCAATGAGCTGAAAAAGTTTTCTATTTTTGTAAAGATGAAAGCACGAATACTTTTACTGCCTTTGGCCTTGTTACTTATATTAGCTTTTGCGCAATGCGCTAAGCGAGGTCGTCCGTCTGGAGGTCCATTGGATAGCATTCCACCAAAACCACTACGTATAAATCCAGAAAACTATAAAACCAACTTTACAGGAAATAGCATAACCGTACATTTCGATGAATATATTCGATTAGATAAGCTACAAGAAAATCTTATCATATCGCCGCCGATGGAAACGCCTCCCAACATTACACCGCATAGCGTTTCTCGCATATTAGAAATAGAATTAAAAGATTCGCTATCACCAGAAACAACCTATACCTTAAATTTTGGAAATAGCATTGTAGACAATAACGAAGGAAATGTTTTAGAGCAATTTAAGTATGTGTTTTCAACCGGAAGGCATATCGACAGCCTAGAGCTAAAAGGAAAGGTTATAGACAGTAGACTTCTTGAGTTAAAGAAAAAAGTAGGTTTAAACCTATATCGATTAAACGAAACCTACCACGATAGCATTATACAAAAAGGAAAACCAAGTTACATTAGTGTAACCGATGATGCTGGCAACTTTCATTTCACCAATTTAGAAGAAGGATCTTATCTACTAGCAGCCATTCAAAAAGGAAAAGATGGGAGTCCCTACACGTATGATCCAGAACGAGATAAATTTGCTTTCCATCCAACACCTATAAAGATACCTAGCGATAGCACCTACAATTTACATCTTTACAGAGCGCATCCTAGCTATAGACTTAGTCGTCCAGAAATGGAAAATAAGAATATGATTCGATTTGGCTACATGAGCGACGGAACGCAACCAGAAATCGTGTTGCAAAATAAACCTGCTAATCTGCAAACACGGATTATAAAAGAAGTTGACAAGGATAGTCTCTATTTTTGGTATCATCCTAGCATAGAAACCGACAGTTTGCATTTCCATGTTTCTTATAAAGATACTATAGAAAATATTGGTGTTAGGGTTCTAGACGAGGTAAAAGATAAAGAGTTTAAACTGAGTAAAACAGATCCAAAAAGCCCGTTAGACAGTCTGAAACTACGTGGCGATACACCATTGGAAAGTATTGATGAGGATTTTATTCATGTAATAAATCAAGACTCAATTAATATTCCTTTTAATACCTCGATGGATCGACTGCATAATATAGTTTATATTTCTTTTGAGCAAGACTATGAGAATAGGTATTCCCTGCAACTCTACCCTGGAGCTATAACCGATTGGCAGGAAGAAACCAACGACACTTTACAGTATACTATTCGTACCAAAGCAGAGTCAAGCTTTGGCTCCCTGCATGTAAACCTGCAAGGCGTAGAAAACTATCCGATTATTGTAGATTTATTAAATGAAAGTTCTAAAACGGTACAGTCTGTCTACTTAGAAAAGGAAGAGCAAATCGATTTTTTACATCTTAACAGAGGTACTTACTACGTACGTGTAAGCTATGACCTAAATAAAAATGGTAAATGGGATCCAGGAAACTTCTCTACTAGAACACAACCAGAACCAGTGATTTTCTTCCATATTCCCATAGATGTCCATGCTAACTGGAATGTGAATGAAACGTTTATAATGCCGAGAAACTAGTGATTTAAGGAGTAGTAACTAGCGAAGGATAGAACGCTGATGACGCGGATAAAATTAGGGGTTAGTTGCTAGTTGCTAGTGTAAAATGGAACGCTGATGACGCGGATAAAGCTGATTTGCGCGGATAAAAAAAATCTGCGACCATCAGCTAGATCTGTGTTATCTGTGTTCTATAAAGGGACTAGTTACTAGAAAAAAAGATAGAACGCTGATGACGCGGATAACGCTAATTTGCGCGAATAAAAATATCTGCGACTATCTGCTAGATCAGTGTTATCAGTGTTCTATAAAGTGGTTTTCTCGCTTGTCCTGATTTCTCTGGATATCTGGCTAGAGTTAATTGAGTTTATAAAACTAGGTTGCTGTTCAGTTTGTTAATGCTTACTCGCTTCCGATAAAGTCTGCAAGTCTTCCTGATCTAGTTTTAATTTTGGAGCGTTGATCAAAGCTTCTAAGTGTGATTCTTTTGTAGCGCTAACCAAAGGTGCTGCAATAGTTTCTTGATGTAGCAACCAAGCTAAGGACACTGTTGCAAGCGATGAATTATGTTTTGCTGCAACCGAATCCAAGGCTTTTAAAACCGAAAACCCTTTATCATTCAGATAAGCCTTTGCTCCTCCACCGCGAACACTCTTGGAGAGGTCGTCTTTGCTACGATATTTTCCAGTAAGAAAACCTGCTGCTAAGGAAAAGTATGGCAAGGATACCATTCCATATTTTTCTACTAAAGGAGCGTATTCGGTTTCATACATTTTTCTTTCTACCAGATTATAATGTGGTTGCAATACCGTATAACGAGCTAAATTATTTTTCTCCGAAGCATCAAAAGACGCTTTTAATCTATCTGTTGTAATATTTGATGCGCCTATGTGTCGCACTTTACCAGCTTTTATTAATTCATCGAAGGCCGAGAGTGTTTCTTCTACAGGTGTTGTGTTATCATCAAAGTGGTTGTAATACAAGTCGATGTAATCCGTTTGCAATCGCTCTAAAGACTCTTCTACTGTTTTTAAGATATATTCTTTACTTACGTTGGCTGATGTATCCGTACTTATCTGACTACCAACTTTGGTAGCAAGCACAATTTCATCTCGAACACCTCTGCTTTTCATCCATTTCCCAATAATGGTTTCCGAAACTCCTGTTTTACCTATCCACCAACTATAAGAATCGGCGGTGTCAATAAAATTGATTCCTGCCTCTAGTAGTGCATCTAACATTTTAAACGATGCCGTTTCGTCTAAAGTCCAGCCAAACACGTTTCCGCCAAAATTTATTTTTGAAATTTGTAAGTCGGTATTTCCAAGTTTTATTCTATCCATAATATTAATTTAGATTCCTAAAGATATCGAATAATAGTAAATAATCAATTTTTAGCGATTAGTAACTTTTGATTAACGGAAAGGGATGTTAGTTGTTAGCTGCCGAAAAATAGAACGCTGATGACGCGGAAAACGCTGATTTACGCGGATAAATAGGAGAGCTAAAAATCTACGACTATCTGCTAAATCTGTTTTATCTGTGTTCCACAAAGAATCAAAGGATAGAACGCTGATGACACGGATAATGCTGATTTACGCGGATAAAAAGTAAAAATAAAATCTGCGGCTATCTGCTAAATCTGTGTTATCAGTGTTCTATAAAGTGATTAGTTACTAGAAAAAGATAGAACGCTGATGACGCGGAAAACGCTGATTTGCGCGGATAAAAATCTGCGACCATCTGCTAAATCAGTGTTATCAGTGTTACATAAAGAACCAAAGGATAGAACGCTGATGACGCGGAAAATGCTGATTTACACGGATAAATAGGAAGGCTGAAAATCTGCGACTATCTGCTAAATCTGTGTTATCTGTGTTCCATAAAAGAACCAAAAAATAGAACGCAGATGACGCGGATAAAGCTGATTTACGCGGATAAAAATTCTGTGACCATCTGCTTTAGATTAGGCTTATAAGTGTTCTATAAAAACTAGGAGTTATATATATGCTGTTAATATTCGTAACTTTATTAAGTAAAGCTATAGATTATGAACGAATCCTATAAACATTCAAAGGTAACTAAAGAGATTATCCGTGCATTTTATAAAGTTTATAATACTTTAGGATATGGTTTTTTAGAAAAGGTATATGAGAATGCTATGTATTTTGAATTGCGCAAAATGGGCTTTTTTGTTGAGCGTCAAAAACGGATTAAGGTCTTTTATGAAGAAGTAGAAGTGGGAGATTACTTTGCAGATTTAATAGTAAATGAATCCGTAATTGTAGAGTTAAAAGCAGCAGAAGCACTACACATAGAAAATGAATACCAATTAATAAACTATTTAAAAGCAACAGAAATAGAAGTTGGATTACTTTTAAATTTTGGTAAAACGCCCGAGTTTAAAAGAAAGATATTTTCTAATAAAAAGTAGGTTGTAAAAGGATATAACGCTTATGACGTGACTAAGAAAAAAATCTACGACTATCTGCTAAATCAGTGTTATCAGTGTTCCATAAAAAATCAAAGGATAGAACGCTGATGACGCGGATAAGGCTGATTTACACGGATAAAAATCTGCGACTATCTGCTAAATCTGTGTTATCTGTGTTCCATAAAGAATCGAAGGATAGAACGCTGATGACGCGGATAAATAGGAGAGCTAAAATCTACAACCATCTGCAAAACAAGTGTTATCAGTGTTCCATAAAGAACCAAAGAATAGAACGCGGATGACGCGGAAAACGCTGATTTACGCGGATAAGTAGGAAAGCTGAAAATCTGCGACCATCTGCTAAATCTGTGTTATCAGTATTCTATAAAGGGACTGGTTACTAGAAAAAGATGGAACGCTGATGACGCAGATAACGCTGGTTTACACGGATAAAAAATCTGTGACCATCTGCTAGATCTGTGTCATCTGTGTTCTATAAAGAGCCTAGTTGTTAGTGAAAAATAGTCATCTCTCCCTTTTTCTATCCTTATTTTTTATTGTCTATTCTATTCCCTATCTTCGTATCTCAAATGCACGGGGTGCTTAGGCTTTCGTTAAAGTCTTTTGCTGAGAGTATACCCGCGACCTGATTTGGACAATGCCAACGTAGGGATGCAAAACCATGATATACAGACAATCTGTCTATATATCCACACTACATTTCTGTTGGTATTTCCGTTAAGATTATTTAAACCTTTAACTTACAATGGAAATACAAAAATCAAACTTCGAATTAATTCCACAACAAGACCAGACCTGGCAAAACCGACCAGAGTGGTTCTTTAATCGAGAGCATACCGATACTTACGAGCAATGGTATGAAGGCAGATATAAAAGAGCTGAAGTATGGCAAAAAAGAATTATGGAGCAGCTGGTCACCCAAGACAAGCGTATAAAAGAACTACTTGAATTTGGCTGTGGCACTACCCGCTTTACAAGATGGTGGGAAGAGATTGGAATTGAAGCCACCGGTGGAGATATCTCACCGCTTATGCTTTCACAAGCCTTGCATCTTTTTGATGGAGATTTGGTAATGGCCGATTCGCACCACATGCCATTCAAAAATCATACTTTCGATGCGTTAGCTTTTATAACCACCTTTGAATATTATAAAGATCCTGTAAGAGTTATTCAAGAAAGTGCTCGAGTAGCAAAATATGGTATAGCTATGGGCATGATGAATCGGAACTCTCCAAAAGTAGTGCGTAGGCGGCTACAAGAAGTGGTAGGAAAAAACCCATTCTATCTCACCGCTACTTTCTACACTCCCAAAAAACTCACTGCCATCATCAACGAAGCACTTAAAGGCAGAGATTATACCATTACATGGAAAGCTACAGGTTTACCAAAGTGGTTCCCAGTACAAAGCTGGAATCAACCTTACGGCGATTTCTTTGGACTTTACATTCAATTTAACGACGTAGCATAATGAAAACCTTAGGTAAAATCAACCAACAAACCATCAATCATATCTTCCCAGACAAAGCAGGAAGCAAGAGCGATAAGGTAATTCAAGGACCGGCCTTTGGGGTAGATACAGCATGTATAGATTTAAGGAATGGAAAAGTTTTAGTGACAGCTAGCGACCCTTTAAGCATATTGCCTAACCTAGGAATGAAAGCTTCGGCATGGCTTTCGGTTCATTTAATTGCAAACGATGTGGCTACCTCGGGACAAGGTCCTCAGTTCGCACAATTTGTTCTGAATTTACCCGATACTTTAGGAAAAACAAAGTACTTGGAGTATTGGAACTATATGCATCTGTTTTGTAAAGAAATCGGAGTGTCAATTACTGGTGGTCATACTGGTTTTAGCGACATTGGTAATTCTACTCTAGCAGGAGGAGGCACCATGTTTTCTGTGGTAGATAAAGAAAGTGTTAAAAGCTCAGCGAAAGCCAAACCAGATCAAAACATCATAGCTACAAAGTCAGCTGCATTATCTAGTTCTGCTATTCTAGCCAAATCATTTCCGAAGTATATAGAAAGCAATCTTGGAAAACAGATTTTGGAAACCGCACAAGCTAACTTTTATAAAACTTCTATCCTACCAGAAATAACTGCTATAAATCAAGAGCCTTCATTATTACCCCACATTTCTGCTCTACATGACGTAACCGAAGGAGGCGTTCTTGGCGCACTATATGAGATGAGTGAAGCAAGTAATGTAGGAGTAAAAATAGAGATAGATAAGATTTTGGTAAACAAAGAAGTATCGGAAATATGTGCATTATTCGAAATTGATCCGTTGGCAAGTATTGGTGCAGGTTGTTTGTTAATAGTTTGCGAGGAATCACAAAGTCAAGCCATCATAAATCGTTTAAATAAGAATGATATTCAGGCAGTAGTTATAGGGAAAACCTGCGCTTATGAAGAAGGCAAAACTGTTTATAAAAATGGAAAAACGACAACGCTAAACTATCAAGAAACCGATCCTTATTGGGCAGCCTATTTTAATGCTTTAACAAATAAATTAGATTAAAAAATTATGAAGCGTAAAACAATCCATAAAGGTGTTTATGTAGTAGTTGATCCTGAGATGGAACAAAATAGATTAATCGGTCAGCTAAAAAAAATAAGAGGAAAACCGATTTCAGCTATTCAAATATGGAATAATCCAAATGCGAAAATTACGTCCCATTTAATAGAGGCGATTCTAGCCTTATTTAAAAACACAGATACACCTATATTGATAAATAATGAATGGGAATATTTAAATAAGTATGATTTAGACGGAGTGCATTTTGATGAGTTTCCAACGGATTTAGAACAAATAAATAAGAAGGTAAAAAGAGAATTCATCAAAGGAATTACTTTGACCAATGATTTAGAAAAGTTAGCAGAAATACAGGCTATGGGGTTTGACTACCTGTCTTTTTGCTCTGTATTTCCATCAGCTACAAGTAATTCATGTGATTTAGTGGATTTAAAAACCATACAAGATTGCAGCGAGCAAACCAACATTCCAATATTTTTATCAGGAGGTATAACTCCAACGAATTTAAACCAACTCCGTCATTTAAATTACGACGGCATAGCCATTGTTTCTGGCATAATGAAAGCTACTGACCCAGAGAAAGCGCTAGAAAATTACCTTAACGAATTAAATTAGTACCAATGAAACTAGAAACCATATTAAATAAACTCTGTTGTCCGTTCGACAAAGCAGATTTGACCTTAGACATTGTAACTCAAGATATTGACAAGAACATCTTAGAAGGAATTTTATCTTGCATCGAGTGCAAAAGAATCTATCCTATTGTAAAAGGAATCCCCATTATGAATCCAGATGAGTACCGAGAATTTGACATGGAAAAACCTATGTTAGAGAAATGGGAGAAAATGAAATCAAAAACCATACAAGCTTCAGAAACCAAGACTATTGAAAAGTAATTTTTTCGTATGCTTGTGATAATGTGATGGCCGCTAAAATAATTATAGGGTCGAAACAAAAGTGGAGTATCTTTACGTAGCATGCTACGTAAAGATAGAGCAGTGCGTTTGCCTAGGGCAAACAGCAGATGAGTGTTCAGAAGCGAGCTTCTGAACGGATGAGTTTTAGTTGTGGAGTATTTTTCTAAATATGCAATTTTTATACGATTAAGTGAAAACTCAACCATTCGATTTTGCTTCGCAAAATCGAGCTACTCTTCCAAGCCAACTTGTTGGCTGCTGGAACCTACTCTCTGAGCGAAGCGATAGACTGCTCTTTCGTTTTAACATAAACTTTCTTTAATCCTTTACTTTTTTCCATTGCTGAAAAAAGTAACAAAAAAATGCTTATTCTAAAAAGCATTTAGTATAGATAATTGAAGAGATTAGGGAAGCTATCCAACAGAAAGATTATACTGCCCTTGCAGGGAGTTGACATAAGGGGGTATTTCCTTTAGGTGATATGTCCTAAGCTAGAGTAATGACGCCTTTTCCAGATGATTAATGCTTTACAATAAGTCTTTCTATTCTTTGAACCATTCGTCAGTATTTGCAAATAACAGCAAGTTAGTAACTTAAGTTAGGTGCGAAACTTGAGTCTCACTTTACTAAATCGCTTTTATTCAAGACAACATTTTTTATATTTCTTGCCACTGCCACATGAGCAAGGTGAGTTTCTGCCGATTTTCTTTCTTTTCGTAATAGTTGTTTTATTCAAATCAGGTAAAAAATCTGCGATAGGGATGGGATTGTCATCACTTCCAACTTCTAGATGTCTTTTTTCAAGTGGAATAGCGTCATAATTAACAATGCCACCAATCAGATATTTAAGATTAGCACCGCTGTTAATTGCCAAACTTGCAGCTAGTTCAATTCTATCTGAGTCAAAAACAACAACTGGACAGGTCTCACAAAAATGACTGCCTGTCAAATTGCTCATAAATTCTCCCTCGTCAGTATCCGATTTTACAGCGATTACTACAGTACATCCATGCTCAATTAATGGCTTTCCACACTCTGGGCACAAAGACCCTTTACATTCCTCACTAAAATATTTTCTTCTCGATATTGATAAATCAATTTTATTTTTAAAATCTTCAGTCATATTATTTAATTCATGCTTTTTTAATCTAATTCATCTTAAACTAATTAAAGTTTTAGA
The DNA here is from genome assembly GCA_035302145.1 of Flavobacteriaceae bacterium. Lineage (GTDB taxonomy): Bacteria > Bacteroidota > Bacteroidia > Flavobacteriales > Flavobacteriaceae > JAJYTI01. The sequence goes on from DATGSX010000185.1 coordinate 9,851, forward strand.
TTTGATAAATCACTGATAATCAGTGAGAAAATCTTAAAGACTGCTCTCCTTCATTGTAATTAACTAGTTTTAAATTAGTTAGAAGTAAAAAAACTAGTTAGGAAAATACAATGAAAACAAAGATAAAAATTCATTCTCAGAAATCAACTCATATTGCCAAAACCCTTTGATAAACTAAATTTTATAAAGACTATGGAATGTGATAAAAATAGCTGGAGTATAAAAATGTTTTCTAAAGATTGCGAATACAACCTTGGTCTAATTTTGAAGCAAGCTTTTGAACGGTTGAGTTTTACAAATTTATTGGATATTATCGCGTATACTTAATTTCTTGAGCATTTCGGGAGATACATTTCCAACATCGGCTCCATATACGTCTACCAACAAACCTTTTCTGTTATCATTGGTTTCTATAAGGTATAAAATGGTATTGTCGCCTGGATTTGTCATTCCCTCAAAACGATAGAACTTCACCACTTCTAAATCTCCAGCATTCCATTGTTTTTTTAAGGACTTGGACTCTATACCTTCGGCGATTAAATTAAAATCTTCGGTAAAGCCTTTTGTCTGTAAATCTTCAATTGCTACGGATAATGATGTATACGACTCTTTCATAATAGGTAGATTTTATATTTTAAAGTTAAGAGAGATATATCCCAACGCCAAAACTTTATAAATTCTTTAATACTCTTAAAACAAAAAGACTTTCCTAATAAAATCATTAAACTCGGTACTATTTCCTATATTTAATCACATATAATCATGACTTTCAAAAAGATATAGAAATGAGAACACGAATAACAATACTCTTATTAAGCGGTATTTTTGCGATAAGTTCTTTTGCGCAAAACGAAATACCTTCCAAAAAAGTTCAAATAGAAACGGCCACCCTAGCGGCTCCAGAAATGTATAAAGAAGGTGCCAAAGTTCTAGGTTATGATGTTGACGGAAAACTAGTTACACTTCGCGAAGGTTCTAATGGGTTAATCTGCTTAGCCGATGATCCGAAGCTAAAAGGCTTTAGCGTTGCTTGCTATAGTGATAAATTAGCAGATTTTATGCAACGCGGAAGAGAACTAGAAGCAGAAGGGAAAACTACGGTAGAAAAACAAGCTGCTCGCAAAAAAGAAATTGATGAAGGCTCGTTAAAAATGCCCGAAGAACCAGCAATTGTTTATGTGGTTTATGCCTCGCAAGAAGACTATAACGCACAAAACGGCGAGCTTAAAGATAGCAAAATTCGGTATGTGTTTTACAAACCTTACATGACGGTAGAAGGAACAGGATTGCCCGATAAACCACAAGGCAAAGGAATGCCGTGGTTAATGGATGCTAATACGCATCGCTCGCATATTATGATTACGCCATGAATTACAGGTTATTCGTGAATTGTTTAATCGCTGCGAGCTTGCTTGATTCGGAGATAGTGCAGGCGTTGGATTATTAATTGTATATGTTATTTGTGTCAAATAATTCGTGGGTATTTCGGTCTTATGATGCCCAGCCTTTTCGGTTCAAATGGTTTCACTTTTAGACAACGGTTCATAAATCGAGTCGAAATAGCCAGTGGCTGTTTTTATTTTTTCCAACTATAGTTTTAATTTCGACTCGTACACTTGTATAATTCATTAAGTTAGTGAGCGATAAATTGTTTATTCATTTCCATATTTACCAATCAGTTTTTACTTATCCTCAACAATCCCCTTAATCAAGTCCACCACCTCATCATTACTAAACTGCGTGGTAAACTCGATTTTCACTTTGCCTTCAAAGAATTTTTCTGCGTGTTTTATTTTATGGATTTCTTCTTGGCGTAGTTGGGTATTTCCTTTTAGGTTCTTGGTTTCTACTACGAAGTGTAGCGTTTTTGTATTGTCTTTGTATTTTAAAACGTACGCAAAGTCTGGGGAATAGCTCATTCCTCCTGCTATGGGTATTTTAATGGAGTTTTTAGGGATTTTAGTGAATACTACCACTTCTTGAAGTTTGGTTTCAATATTGACTTTTTCAAGCTCTGAATCAAAATAAAGCTCATCCAGAAAGTAGTTTTCAGCAACATCTTCTTCGGAATATAAAACACCCATATCAGATGCTAATACTTCGGTAAGCACTTCTCCTTTTTCATTGGTGAATTTTGTTGGATGTATCGTATTAGAAACTCTTTTATACTCAATACTAAATTTATCAATCGCATTCGCCATTAAGTAATGATCAAAGCTCTGCTTTATGTGTCTGATGGTAGATGTACTTAAATATGGATTTACATCTATTTCTGCTTCTAAAATAGCTTCGTGCAGTGTTTTGATATTTATATTTAAGACTTTGGATAGCTCTTTAAGAAAATCACTATACTTCATTGTAGCCAATGTTGCTACATTCCTGCCATAAATAGATTCTCCTTCCTTTGCAAATGCGGTGTTATCTCTGATCTCTACTCTTGATGTTCTTTCGTGAATACCTTCTGGGGTTAGGTTTGTAAGTCCAGACAGATACTCTATAAAAAACCTCTTAAAAGTCTTTTCATCTTTAAACTTGTACTCTAGAACTACTTTCTCATTTAGCTTTTCCCACAGGTCTTTTAATTCCTGATATTTTTCTCTTCGTATGGTGACATTCTTTTTAACATCGGTAGCTCTTCTAACTTTGTTAGAGTCAACACCTTCAAAGATTTGAGGATATTCTTTTTTAATAAAATCAAATCCACCTTCTTTAAAAGAATTCGTTCTGGTAACAACATTATTCTCATCTAAATGCTCTAGTAACTCATCTTCGGTAGTTTCATAAATCTCACAGATTTTATTTATCATTAAGCTAGTAAGCTTTTTAGGTACTTCCTCTATTGAAATAGCTCCTGATTTTTCATTTATTTCATTGACTAAATTATCTACAAAGTCACTTTCTGTAAAGTCAACAAAATAGTTAAGATAAAACTGCTCGTCTTTTACTCGGTTACCGTACTCATTTACAGGCAAACGTAAACCACGACCTACTTCTTGAAGTTTAGATATTTCACTTCCACTACTACGTAACTTACATATCTGGAATACGTTTGGATTATCCCATCCTTCTCTTAAAGTCCATTTTGAAAAGATAAAACGTCTTGGATTTTTAAGGCTTAAAATAGCTTGTTTATCATGTAAAATTTCCGTCACTTCTTTTTCAATAGCTGCGTCATTTCCTGTATTATCTCTTGAGAAATATCCTCCATGGGTTAATGAAATATCTGCTAATGTTTGCTCTAAATAAGTTCTATAAAACTCATTTTTTTCTGTTTTTAATATGTCCTCTATCTCAAGCTTAATATACTGCTCCAGAATTTCACGAACATATCCATCTTCATCCCTGTATTCCTCTATATTATCGATAAAGAACAAACTAATAGGTTTAATCTTTACTTCACGCGTAAGCATTTCCCTTTCTAATATAAAGTGCTCTTTAATCGCTTTGCGGATCATAATCTCCTGAAGCTTTTCTGCATAGGAATAGGGGTTAATTTTATCTCCTCGTTTTAGCGTTAATCCATTGGATAAGACTACCGTAGTTTTATTGAGTCTTTCAATAAACAAATCTGTCATTTCTGGATGGACTTGTTTTAAGCTTTCTTTTCTTGCCAGAGCAACAGTGCTTTTATTATTGTTTTCCGTCAGCTCAAAGCGAGCTTCTTTTCCATCGGTACTTATTAAACGCACCACTGCATTCATACCGCTTTTAAACTCGGTGATATGTCCTATTACTCCTTTTACTAGATTTCTATTAAAAGAATCTACCGCGGTAAGTGTGTAAACTAAATTTTCGTATTCTTGGAAAGTAGCACCGTAGCGAATAATGAATTGAGGCTTCATTTTCTGAATATTTCGCCAAGTAACATTGCTTTGCGAAAACTTATGTGGCTCATCAATAATCATAAATGGATTTGTAGCTGCTATGGCTTCTAGAGGAACGGTATATTTATCAAACAATCCAGTATCAAAACTCTCCGCCATCGTTTTGGAGTTTATCATGCCTGCATTGATAACCAATACTTGAATACTGTTCTTCTCAAAACTTCCTGCATTTACAAAACTACTTACCGCAGGTGGCATAAACGATCGCCTATTTCGACTACCAGATTGACTCTCTACTACATGTAAATGAATTGTTTTTCCGTACTGTTCATTAAAGTGTTCTCGACTACTATCCGATTTTAAAAAATCAATCGTTCCTGCTTTAATAGATAAAGTGGGGATAACAACAATGAACTTAAAAATTCCATATTGCTTATTCAGTTCAAATATCGTTTTAGTGTAGGTATAGGTTTTCCCTGTACCTGTTTCCATCATAATATCTATAATGTTACTATTACGTTCTACAGCTACTTCAATATTATTTTGCTGTTGAATAGAAACCATATTCTTAGCGTATTGATTTCCTGAAGTATAGTTAAAAACAGGATTTATATGCAGTCTATCAATCTTTGTAGGTGGTACAAGTTCTACTCCTTCAAATACAGCAAGAGTACTCTCTACTGCTTGGGATTGGTGACTTAGATTTTTTTCAAAATTGAATCCTTTCATGTGTATTATCGCTTATTTAAAAGAAGTAAAATCATCCCAATCATTTTCTCCCGATCCTCTGGAGGAGATTGAGCGATTAAAATGGTTAATGTTGTTAAGGTTTCTGGGCTTATTTTGAGAAATAATAACATCCAGATTATATAAATAAAGTCTTCTTCTAACCGTTCTTTTCCCTTCCTTTCGAACTGTTCGGAATTTCCGAACAGTTGCTTTTTCATCCAATTCATTAGATTGAAAAATATTTTTAACGTGTTCACTTATATTGGCTTTACTGGATTGAAATAATCCTACCATTTGCGCTTGAGTCAGCCAAACCGTATCCTCCTCCAACTTTACTTCAAGTTGAACATCATTATTAGGATCTGTATAAATTATTATTTCATTCATTACTTTACTTTTCTATTGACGCTACAACTTGTCGCTTTTTCTACCATCCTATATATTTTTGAACTACCGAGAAATCCTCGGTAGTTGCTTTTTCTTGCAATTCCTCTTCCCGATAGATATTCTTCAAATGCAGTCCTATAGTATCCGTATGCTTATTAAATAGTGTTCCCATTTGTCTTTGAGAAAGCCATACAGTTTCCTTATCCATGGAAACTTCCACTTGAACATCATTTTTCAGATTTATATAGTAAGATTTCCATAATCCTTTTTTCACCTTCTTGTTTTTGAACTGTCAAGGATTCCTTGACAGTTGTATTTTCGTCTAATTCATTAGATTGAAAAATATTTTTAACGTGTTCGCTTATATTGGCTATTTGTCATCCTAATATAATGTCAAACTGTTGAGTAATTCTCTATAATATATTTTTCTTAAAAGTAATATGCATTTTTTGCATATTGCTACTTTTCATCTATTTCTTAACGCCTAAGAATATTCTTTATGTGTCTTGAGACAATACTGATTTAAGTTTTTAATATTAACCCAAGAGGTTTCTCTGTTCAAGTCGTGCCTTGGCATTTTTTAGTATGCTATGCAATTTGTCTTCTAACTTCTTTTTCGGAGGTAAATCCGTCCAATATTCGGCTACCATAATTCCATCTTTACCCATCTCCAATAATTC
>DATGSX010000186.1:0-2460 GCA_035302145.1 Flavobacteriaceae bacterium
TGTAATCACTTTAATCGATGAACAAACGGGCGATATTAATCAAGGAGTTGATCGCGGAACGCTAGAAGAACAAGGTGCTGGCGACCAGGGCATGATGTTTGGTTATGCCACCAACGAAACCGAAAATTACATGCCGTTGCCATTGGTAATTTCTCATGTGCTAATGGAAGAATTAGCCAAACTACGCAAAGAAGCAAAAGACATTTCCTACCTCCGCCCAGATTCCAAAGCTCAGGTTACGATAGAATATTCTGAAGATCATCAACCCATTCGAATTAAAACCATTGTTGTTTCTACCCAGCATGACGACTTTTCTAAAGATGAAAATTTCTCCGAAAAGGATGACAAAAGCATGTTAGCAAGGATTAAATCGGATATCAAGAAATATTTAATTCCAAGAGTCAAAGCAAGACTACCAGAAAATGCAAAAATGTTTGATGACAATAACATTGAATACTTGATTAATCCAACGGGAAGATTTGTTTTAGGTGGACCACATGGCGATACCGGACTTACTGGAAGAAAGATAATTGTTGACACTTACGGCGGACGTGGTGCCCATGGTGGTGGTGCGTTTAGTGGAAAAGATCCGAGTAAAGTAGACCGTAGCGCAGCCTATGCTGCAAGACATATAGCTAAAAACTTGGTGGCGGCAGGAGTTGCAGATAAAGTTTTAGTGCAACTATCCTATGCAATTGGTGTAGCAGAACCTACTTCCATTCACATCGACACGTACGGAACGAGCAAAGTAACTAAAACCGATGTAGAAATTGCCGAAGTAGTCGATAAGTTGTTCGACCTTCGTCCAGGAATAATTGAAAAAGACCTAAAGCTTCGTAATCCTATCTATACAGAAACCGCAGCCTATGGCCATATGGGAAGAACTCCAAGAATAATAACCAAACGATTTGAAAGCCCTTATGAAAAGGAAGTTTATGAAGCCGAAGTAGAACTCTTTCCTTGGGAAAAACTGAACCGAGTAGCCGATATTAAAAAGGAATTCAATTTATAACTAAGCGTTTATAAATTGCCAAAAGCTGGTTTCCTTGTGCTAGGCACCATAAGGAAACTAGCTTTTTTATTCGTTTTATCTATAGATATTGTATTTTCGTATACCTAAAGGCCTCAAACAATGAACAAAGCTCCAGCCCTTTTATTGTATTTACTATTTATTCTTAGCTTCGTAGCTTGTACAGATAAAGCTGCGAAGAAAGGAGAGCTTACAGATTATATTACCGAAAACACCACTAGCGTTTGGCGAATAAACGACTGGAGCAACTATAACGCCTTACTACAATCGCCTTACGCTACTAGTGCTAACGAAAAAGCTTCGGAAGTGTCCAAACTACTAGAGCATTTACAACCAAGCAATACCAGCTTGATTACTGCCTCAGTTTCAGACAGTATTCAATATTACACTATAATAGCACCGCAGGACAGTTTATTGCTGCCTACCGACACCACGAAATACAAAATACTCAAGCAAAAAGATATAACGAAGTATACGAGTAACGACTATAGCTTTTATACAGGTATACGCGACAGTATAGTATTGATAAGCAATGACGAACCAACTCTAAAAACAATACTAGAGAGCGATAGTAAAAGTCAAGTGGAATTAAAAAGATTGCTAAACGTAAAATCTAAAAGTGAAATAGTTGGTTTACGTAAAAACCCTAACGCATCTGGATTATCGGAATGGTCGGTCTTAGACTTCTCTCAGCTAAAAGACGGTTTTCTTGCTACAGGCGTTCTCCAGTCCAACGATAGTGTAGGCTATTGGTCTAACTTGATATCTGGACAAAATCCACAACCCATTCGCGTAGCCAACTACACCCCTATTTATGCTAATTCCTCATGGGCATTGGTATATCAAAATGCGGAACTACTTAAAAACAAAATAGAAATTCATACTAAAAAGGCGGTCCAAACCAAGGAACTAGACATCTTAGAGGCTAGCGATGAATTAAGCTGTATTAACTTGCCTAACGGAAATGCATTTGGAATTAATAGTTTAGACAGGGAATCGCTTATGCAGTTATTAGTTACCGACATTACCTTGGACGAAGTATACAGAGAATCCCAAATTTATGCTGTAGAAAATAAAAAGCTATTAGAAAATGTAAAGCTGGCATTTTGTGAAGATATCCCATTAAACTACTTGGTAGCCTTTGACACGTATTTTATTTTTGTGGAAGATAAAGATTTGGCTAAAGAGTTTATCACCACGCAAATAAACCAGCATAGTTTAGCAAATGTAGATGCCTATAAGGAAAGTGCAAAAACACTGAGCAGCAATGCATCCCTTGTGTACTATGGACTCGATGGTAAAACACCCAGGGATTTACAAAAGCAAACTGCTTTAGAGATTTTTGGAAGCAAAAACACCTTGGGCAAGTCTCAGTTTCCCTTGTTGGTATTACAGCTAAACGCAGATAAAGGTTTCTCGCATATCAACTT
>DATGSX010000187.1:0-2854 GCA_035302145.1 Flavobacteriaceae bacterium
ATAAAATCTTTTTCATAGTGGATTGTTTAAATATAAGGGCCAAAATACAATATTTATATATTTTGGCCGAAAGTATTTAATAAAGTATAACAGAATTATTTTCTATTTCTAAATAGAGGTACGGTAGAACAGGCTTCTCCAAACATGATATTCCTAGCTACTGGCATTAGTTTTTGAAGTAGTAGTAAGTAGCTCGTTTCAGGAATAGGTTTATTGCTACATCCAGCTATAATAACAGGTTTTCCTTCATACTCACTTACGTCTAGCTCATTAATTGCCTGTTCCATTAGCAGGTTGTCTAAATCAGCTATACTACCTTGTACAACAAACTTTGCATATGGCTGTAGGTAAGTGGTTATAAGCAAATAAGCCCAGCCAGGAATAATAGCATCGGTCGAACAGGTTAACACTACGTAATCGTCTTTGTACTGTTCCCAATCATGGTCTTGTAATTGACTTCTAAATTCTTTTTCACGAACTACTAAACCTTGAAAAAGCCATTGAGAGATATCTAAAATTGTACGTTTTCCTTCCGGATATAAGTCATCTAGTTCAATAGTGACCAATTTACTTTTAGCTACCCTATTTACTATTTTCCCTTCCATTTATATTTTGCTGTTAAAACATTCCTAGTTCAAACCTTGCTTCTTCGCTTATCAAATCTTGCGACCAAGGTGGATCGAAAGTTAATTCTAACTCTACATCTTTTACCATGTCTATCATGGCAACTTTATCTTTTACTTCCTGTGGCAATGTTTCTGCTACAGGACAGTTAGGTGTAGTAAGCGTCATAATAATTTTTACTTCTGCATCTTCGCTTACCATTACGTCGTAAATCAAGCCTAGCTCGTATACGTCTACAGGAATTTCTGGGTCGTAAACCGTTTTAATGGCTTTCACGATTTTTTCGCCTAACTCTACTGTGTCTATAGGTTTATTTTTGCTCATTGCTTTTATTTAGTTGTGTTGAACTTGGTATGCTAAAGCATACATTTTTATTTGTTTCATCATAGAAACCAAACCGTTTGCTCTAGTTGGCGACAGGTGTTCTTTAAGCCCGATTTCATCGATAAAACTCATATCGCTGTTTACAATGTCTTCTGGCGTTTGATTAGAGAAAGCACGTATTAAAATAGCTATTATTCCTTTGGTAATTATAGCATCGCTATCGGCGGTAAGCACCATTTTCCCGTCTTCATAATCCGCTTTAAGCCAAACTCTAGATTGACAGCCTTTTATAAGTAAGTCGTCACTTTTATCCTCTTCCTTAATAAGCGGTAAGGTTTTGCCTAATTCTATAATGTGTTCGTAACGGTCGGTCCAATCACCGAACATTTCGAAGTCCTCTATAATATCTTTTTGTATTTCCTTTATTGTCATAATGTAATTTTAAATGTGCTACAATAACTTTATACAAAGTTAGAAGAAACTCGAGGCTTAAATTGTTAAGACAGCATGTTTTTTGCCTTTTTCACTGCCTTTACCAAGGCTTCTACCTCCTCCGTTGTGTTATAGAAAGCAAACGAAGCACGTACGGTACCTGGAATGTTAAAAAAGTCCATAATAGGCTGATTACAATGGTGTCCTGTACGTACAGCTATTCCCATTTGATCTAAAATTGTACCGATATCGTACGGATGTAAACCCTCTATATTAAAGGAGATTAGGGATGTTTTATTCGCTACATCACCGTATATATGTAGTCCATCAATTTTTCGTAATTCTTTAGTTGCTAAGTCAAGTAATTCCTTTTCATGCTTGGCAATAGCATCATAGCCTATGTTATTTACGTAATCTAAAGCTGCGCCAAATGCTATCCCACCGCAGATGTTGGGTGTTCCTGCTTCAAACTTATGTGGTAAATCGGCATAGGTCGTTTTACCGAAAGTTACTTCCTTAATCATTTCCCCTCCTCCTTGATAAGGTGGAAGTTTATGCAGCCATTCTTCTTTTCCATAAAGCACACCAACTCCTGTAGGACCGCACATTTTATGAGCAGAAGCCACATAAAAATCAACGTCTAAGGCTTGAACATCTGGTTTTAAATGAGAGCAAGCTTGTGCTCCATCTATTAGTACCGCTGCATTTACAGCATGTGCTTTATCTATGATTTCCTTAATAGGATTTATAACCCCAAGTCCATTAGAGATATGGGTCACCGCTACAAGTTTTGTTTTCTCCGATAGGTAATCGTCTAGTTTATCGATTTGCAGCTCGCCATTACTATCTATAGGTAAAACAACCAGTTTAGCAGCTGTTCTCTCACATAATAGTTGCCAAGGCACAATGTTGGAGTGGTGCTCCATATGGGTAATTAGAATCTCGTCGCCAGGCTTTACCAAGCTGGTAAAACTACTGGCAACAAGATTAATACTTTCTGTGGCGCCTGAGGTGAAAATTATTTCATAATCGTTCTTTGCATTGAAAAACGATTGCACTTTCTTTCTTGCTTGCTCGTAAGCATCTGTTGCTTCTTGCGATAAGCTGTGTACGCCACGATGTATGTTGGCATTGTACTTTAGGTAATACTCTTTTATGCTGTTTATTACCGAAGTGGGTGTTTGCGATGTAGCCGCATTATCCAAATAAACGAGCTTGCTTCCATTTACTTTGCGATTTAAAATCGGGAAGTCCGCTCGTATTTTTTGTATATCCAATGCCATGTATGAATTAAATTTCAATATTAACTTCTGCGCCTAGCTTATTAGCAATCAAACGCATAACCTCTTCGCGCAATGCTGGGATACGTACACTTTCCAATACGGTATTGGCAAATGCAAGCATCATTACCGCTTCTGCTTCTTTTTTAGGAATTCCTCTAGAGCGTAAGTAGAATAAGGCCTCTTCTGGTAAT
>DATGSX010000188.1:0-15378 GCA_035302145.1 Flavobacteriaceae bacterium
TGATTTAACCGTGCCATTTGCACGTTATGTAGTACAAAATCAAAACGATTTAGCATTTCCATTTAAACGATATCAAATGCAGCCTGTATGGCGTGCCGATAGACCTCAGAAAGGCAGGTATAGAGAGTTCTATCAGTGCGATGCCGATGTAATTGGTTCGAAGTCGCTCTGGCAAGAAGTGGAATTCGTACAATTATACGATGCGGCATTTAGTGAACTTGGCGTACCGGTACGTATTCAAATAAACAACCGCAAAATCCTTAGTGGTCTAGCCGAGGTAATTGGCGCAGAGGACAAGTTGATTGACTTTACAGTAGCTTTAGATAAATTAGATAAGATAGGGGAAGAGGGAGTAAAGAAAGAGATGCTAGAGCGTGGAATAAGCCAAGCAGCCATCGAAACTATTCAGCCACTCTTTATTACCGGTAGAACGGCAGAAGAGGATTTAGAAGTATTGCGTGACTTGCTAAAGGATTCAGAGATAGGGTTAGAAGGCGTAAAAGAATTAGAGTATGTGGTAGACCAAGTTGTAGTTATTGGGCTTAATAAGGCTGTTTTAGAGGTAAATATTACTTTGGCTAGAGGCTTAGACTACTATACAGGAATTATCTATGAGGTGGCGGCGCCTAAAGAAATAAACCTTGGAAGTATAGGGGGGGGAGGTCGTTACGATGATCTAACTGGTATATTTGGAATGAAAGACATGAGTGGTGTAGGAATATCTTTTGGACTAGATCGAATCTATCTAGTATTGGAAGAACTCGACCTATTCCCTGAAGCGGTGGTAAAAGGTACCGAAGTGTTATTTATAAACTTCGGTGAAAAGGAAGCCGCTTACTCCATGCAAGCGGTTACCAAACTACGTCGTAATGGAATTAGAACAGAATTGTATCCAGATGCTGGAAGAATGGGGAGGCAAATGACCTATGCCGACAGAAAGAATATTCCATTTGTTGTTCTATGTGGTAGCAAAGAGATTGAATCGTCTAATTATACGTTACGAAATATGGCAACTGGCGAGCAGTCCAGTATAAGTTTCGAAGAATTATTGGATTTTTTAAGCAACGATTAAAATATTTGAAAGAAGAATTGCCAATTGTTTTTTGAGTGAAATTAAGAAATGATTGGCATATTAGATTAGCTTTCAAAGTGTTAGCTGTACAACTAGCTGAGCATGCTCTAGTATGAAAAAGAACTGCAATGAAAACTTTGAATTATTCTTTATGAAAATGTTTGTGAGATAGATATTTGTTTCTATATTTGCCATCGCAAAATAAGGATAAGTCTTGTAAAGCTTTTAGCAATATAAGCACCGACTACGAATTCTATGGCGAGATAGCTCAGGTGGTTAGAGCGCAGGATTCATAACCCTGAGGTCGGGGGTTCAACTCCCCCTCTCGCTACAAAATCAAAACCAACGGCTTCCCGTTGGTTTTTTGTTTCTACAAATCAGTAATTATCTGCTAAACTTATATTGTAAGCTTTATAAACGCTTCTTAAACTCGCTTTGTGTTAAATGCAATGTGTTTATCGGTAATAAACGACTAACACGGTTTTATGAGCACTTTTGCATTTTTTAAGAAACCCAATGGGAACCCAGTCTAATATTCGTATTTTTGCACTTTAGAAAGCAAGCTTAAAAAAGCAGTTTCACTTCATTAATTGTTTAAAAAGTCATACATGAACTACAATGCGAATGAGGGGTTTGATGTTCCAGAACCCTTACAAAATCTTGGAAATATGCTGAAGCAATACAGAAAGATTGTTATTGTTGGCGCATTAGCCTTGATTGTAGCCCTAGGCTCTTTCTTTCAGGTCGAGCCTGAAGAGCTAGGTGTCATCACAAGGTTCGGAAAGTTTGTACGAACAGTAGACCCAGGTCTTAATTTTAAAATACCTTTTGCTGAAACCGTATATAAGGTACCTGTAGAGCGTCAGCAAAAGCTGGAGTTTGGTTTTAGGACCACCGATACACGAGGTCTAAAAACTAGTTATAGCAAAGGTAACATGCAAGATGAGTCCCAAATGCTCACAGGCGATTTAAACCTTGCCGATGTAGAGTGGGTGGTACAATACCGAATTGAAGACCCTTATAATTTCTTATTTAAAGTAAAAAATCCAGAAATAACCTTACGCTATATGTCAGAGGCAGCTATGCGTTTGGTAGTTGGCGACCGTACGGTAAACGAGGTATTGACTGTGGGAAGGACTGAAATTGCTAATAGGGTACATGTTATCGTTCAAGAATTAAGCAACGAGTATTCTTTAGGTATTAAAGTTGACCAAGTGGTTTTACAGGATGTTAATCCACCAGATGCTGTAAAGGCTGCTTTTAATGCGGTAAACCAAGCGCAGCAGGAAAGAGCTACTTTGATTAACGAGGCGGAGTCCGAATACAATAAAGTTGTACCAAGAGCAAGAGGGCAAGCACAAGAGACTATTCAGAAAGCCGAAGGATACGCAGCAGAGAGAGTAAATAACGCACAAGGAGAGGTATCTAGATTTAATGATTTATACAAGGAGTATATTAAAGCACCTGAGGTAACTAGAAGAAGAATTTATTTAGAAACGATGAATAAAGTCTTGCCTAAGTTAGGGAATAAGATTATTACCGATGAGAATGGTAACAACGTATTGCCACTTTTGCAGATGCAAATGCAGAATAATACACCAAAACAAAACTAAGAGATGTCGAAGAAAAAAATATTAATACCAGGAATAATAGTTATACTGCTTCTTATAGTAGTACTTTCTAGTGCCTATATAGTCGATGAAAAGCAACAGGTGGTGATTACTCAGTTTGGTAGGCCTATTGGCGAAGCGGTGACCACGCCAGGAATCAACTTTAAAGTACCGTTTATTCAAAATGCCAATTTCTTTGATAAACGCTATTTAGAATGGGATGGTGATGCAAATCAAATTCCTACAAAAGACAAGAAGTTTATCTTTATCGATACCTATGCACGTTGGCAAATTACCGATCCACTTCAGTTTTATAAAAGACTTACTAACGAAAGGGGAGCAAAGTCAAGAATAAATGATATTCTAGATGGAGAAACACGAGATTATATCGCCAATCACGATTTGGTAGAGGCGGTTAGAAACAGCAATAGAACGGCAAGAGTAACGGATACACTTACCGAGCCATCATCGGATACGCTGATTGATATAAAGATAGGACGTCAACGAATTGAAAAAATGATATTAAAGACGGCCAATGAAAGAGCTTCCGATTTGGGAATCGAAATTCTAGATTTTAAAATAAAGAGGCTGAACTATGTGCCCGATGTTCGTGAAAATGTATTTAAGCGAATGAACAGTGAGCGTTACCGTATTGCAGATAAATTCCGATCCGAAGGACAAGGAGAAGCATCTAAAATTAATGGACAAAAGGTCCGAGACCTGAAAACCATACAATCTAAAGCTTTTGAAGAAGCTGAACGGATAAAAGGTAGAGCAGATGCCGAAGCAGCAGCTATATATGCCGAAGCTTATAACCAATCGGCCGAAGCTAGAAAACTCTATGCTTTCTTGAAATCGATGGAGACTTTCGAAAAAACTTTCGATGATAAAACTTCTATCATTCTGTCTACCGATAGTGATTTGTATAAATATTTAAACTCAATGCAATAGGAGTTTAAACTCAAAATAGCAGTATATTTTAAGGACTTTCCCTATATAGATAATGACTATGTAGGGGAAGTTTTTTTGTTAGAAATTTATCCGTTTTTGAGTAGAAAAGTATCTTTAGTTTTGTGCTGAATGATAAGGGAAATGAGAAAAGCATCCTTTTATTAAAAGCGTTTAGCTTTGATACTATTCTTGAGTATATTTACATAGGAATTTATGCTAATTTCAAAAACTTATGGAAGAGTTATTAATTGATCATGAGAGTTTCCAGTTGACGCAGATGGATTTTTTAATCCGCTTAGCTGTAGGTCTTGGGATTGGGTTTTTGATAGGTTTAGAAAGAGAACATGCGGCTTTAACTAAGACTATTAAGCCTTTCGCAGGAATTAGAACTATTATATTGGTAGTGCTTTACTCTTTTCTAACCATGATGTTCTACTATCTGTTAAGTCCATGGATTTTAATTGTGAGTTTAATGGGGCTCTTTGGTTTAGTTAGCTTTTCTTATTTTATTGTCCACAAGGACGATGCGGGAGGTACTACCGAGTTATCGGTAATCATCTCATTTTTCTTAGGAATTCTTACATTCCTAGGTTTTATGGAAATAAGCTTAGCAATCACCATGATTGTTGTAGGATTACTCTCTTCCAAAATAAGGTTGCATAGGTTTATAGGAACAATCACTACCGAGGAGCTTGTAGCTGTTATCCGATTTGGCGTTATAGCCTTATTAATATTCCCTTTTCTACCAAATTATACTATAGACCCGTACGATGTAATCAATTTAAGAGAGGTTGGATTAATCGTTTTACTTACTTCAGGTTTAAGTTTTATAGGCTATATATTGATGCGCGTATTCGGAAAGAATTACGGCATTTTGTTGACTGGTATAGTTGGTGGCTTAGTTTCTTCCACTATGATTACTTGGATTTTCTCAAAGAAAAGTAAGGAACACCCCTCGTTAGTATATAATTGTATGGTAGCGATTATGGCAGCTTCTGCAATTATGATGATTCGAGTATTGGCTTGGGTCTTTGTTTTTAATCCCCCTTTACTAAAAGACATTCTTCTCCCTATTTCTATTGTTATACTTACTTCTTTGGGATGTACTTACTATTATAATTACAAAGCTAAAAAGCAACATAATAAACAGGAGGGTGTAGAAGAAATACCTCTAGGAAAACCACTGAATTTACGTACAGCTGTATTTTTTGCGTTTGTGTATATGGGGGTTCTCTTGTTTATCAGCTTCTCTCAAGAACAATTTGGAGATAAAGGTATTTACTTAACCTCGGCAATCGCTTCTTTAACCGATGTTAATGCGATTACAATTTCACTTACGCAATTAGCAGGAGAATCCTTAACCTTTTTAATAGCAAGTAATGCTATTATTTTAGGAACGCTATCCAATACCATTATTAAAATAGGTATAGCTTTGTATGCTGGAAGCAAGGAGTTAAGAAAAATGGTATACTTCGGCTACGGTATGATATTTTTAAGTGGTATGGTAGCTTTTTTAATTCTGAATCTGTAAGAAATTAATAGTAGTTTTAGAATTAAAATAGTGACAGAGTCGATTCTAACAAGTGTTGCATAGTTAGAGAATGTATCTTATTACCCACTGCTTTAACTCAAGATTAGACCCTAGAAGTAAGAAGAATTTTAGCTGTAAATACGTTCAAACTAATCTTTCGAGTTTGAAATAGGATTCAACTCACCTCTTTTTTTTCTATAAAACAGGTGATGGTTAAACAAAACCACAGCTGCAAAAATCAGTAGGAATGCAATTACTTGAATATTTTGAATAACCTCCTTCCAATAAAACACAGATAGCAAGAAAATAATTATTGGATTGATATTTATCAGCATGCCTACCGTTGCGGAGCTAGCACCTTTGAGTGCATAGATATTTAGCAGTAACGGAATGATGGTGAAGAAAACAGCTATTACTACCAATAGAATATAAAAATTGGTGTCTGTGGGAAAAATAAACCCTTCTTTTTGACTCCATATGTAAACTAAAATTCCAGGTAAGGCGATAAGCAATTGCATGAGGAGTAATGGAGTACTACGTTTTATGAAAATCTTTTTCTGAATAACTAGATAAATTGCAAAGGTAAAGCCAACAAAGAGGGCTGCTAAAGCATCGAATGGGGTATCATAGGCCAGCAGAATGCAGGCTAATACACTTATAAGGATGCTGCCCCACTGCCAAGAGTGTAGCTTTTCTTTTAGCAACCAAACTGCTAGGAATGCAGTGAGAATAGGGGCAATTAAATAGGCTAATGAGGTAGCACGAACACTTACATGGTTCACAGTGTAAATAAAAGACAGCCAATTAAGACTTAAAAAAGCACCGTTTAAAATGATGTAGAGAGTTTGTTTTTTCTTTGCAACTTTCGGTAGCTTTTCCCAATCGGATTTTATTTCTCGCAGGTAATTAGTACGCGTAGCTACGTAGATAATCAATAGAAGAATACTGAAAATTACCCGAAATAAGAGAATGCTTACAGAGCTGTACTCCTGTAACGGACGTAGTGGTATACTGAAGAAACCCCAAATGAAAAAAGCTGTGACAGCAGCTAAAACATATTTATTCATCCTAAAAAAGCCTTATTGATTCAAGGAGTAACTATGAGGATATCATGGATGTACACCTACTTAAATATCGACGTAAAGATATTAAATAACCGACACGTAACAGCCAAATTCAAGTGGTTAATAAACAAAACCAATTTTCTAAATTCTGAAACAAAAATCTGCAATACAAAATAAAGTATATTCCCACTGTATTTTTTATCTTTACCATTATGAAGATAGCTATTATAAATGGTCCGAACCTTAATAAAGTCGGCGAACGGGAACCGGAAATATACGGAACAGAAACTTTTCAAGATTTACTAAACAGCTTAGAGAAGACTTATCCACAGGTTCAGTTTGTATATTATCAGTCTAACGGTGAAGGCGCTCTAATCGATTATTTACAGGCAGCTAATGAAGAGGTAGATGGTATTGTTCTCAATGCAGCAGCTTATACACACACTTCCGTGGCCATATCCGATGCAGTACGTTCTTTGGAAATTCCAGTTATAGAGGTGCATATGAGCAATACTTTTGCAAGAGAGCCGTATCGACATAGGTCTTACTTATCACCACATGTTACTGGGATAATTGTTGGTTTCGGAATGCAATCTTACGACCTTGCGGTTCAGGCCTTACTAAAATCAGATTATGTCTAAAACGTTTCTTCATTGGAGCTCTGGTAAAGACAGTGCCTTAAGTTTGTATTACCTACTAAAAAAGCAACCTGTCACCAAACTATTAACTACGGTTAATGCAGAAACTCAACATGTTAGTATGCACGGAATCTCAGCTGAATTACTTTTAGCGCAAGAGAAAAGCATTGAAATACCTATTCAGCAGGTGTATTTACAACCAGACTTATCCTTAAAATCCTATAATGCTCAGATGGAAAAGGTATATCGATCGTTATTGGAAAAAGGCTTTGATACGGCTGCCTTTGGCGATATTCTATTAGAAGATTTAAAAGAATATCGCGAGAATGAATTGGATAGAATTGGGATGAAATATGTCTTTCCATTATGGGGACGTGATACGAAAACTGTCATGGAGGATTTTATAGAGCTTGGGTTTAAAGCAGTGGTTGTTGCAGTACAAGCCGATAAAATTTCTAAAGATTGGGTAGGGCGTATTATCGATAAAGATTTCCTTAAAGACCTTCCAAAGGGCGTTGATTGGAGTGGTGAAAATGGTGAATACCATACTTTTGTGTTTGACGGGCCTGTTTTTACAAAACCAATAGCTTATACTATCCATAATATTGTGGAGAGAAGTTTTGGACAAAATGAGGATGCCGATGACAATTGTTTCAATAACGATTCACAGTCTAATTGGGCATCGAGATTTTACTATGCAGATATTCAATTAGCAAAGTAATGTATTTTAAAT
This sequence comes from Flavobacteriaceae bacterium, assembly GCA_035302145.1. Lineage (GTDB taxonomy): Bacteria > Bacteroidota > Bacteroidia > Flavobacteriales > Flavobacteriaceae > JAJYTI01. Next base: position 7,600 of record DATGSX010000188.1, read on the forward strand.
TGCAAAATTGGGTTTAGATGCAACTTAAAATAGCAAAAGATAGGCAGGGCATATTAAATAGCTCTTGTGTAATCTCCTATAAAAGTTGTAATTTTGCCATATTAAAATAGACGAAACGTATTATGAAGAAAGATTTGCTAAAAGCTTTAAGCTGGCGCTACGCTACAAAGACATTTGATCCAGAAATTACCCTTTCTAAGGAGCAAATCGATAGAATAGTGGAGGCATTTAATCTTACTGCAACTTCTTTTGGATTACAGCCAGTAAAATTATTTGTAGTAAAAGATAAAGGTTTAAAAGAGCAATTAACCGAAGCAAGCTGGGGACAAAATCAAGTTAGAACAGCATCGCATGTGTTGGTTTTTTGTATTAAAACCGAAATTACTCCTGAGTATATTCACGACTATTTTAATAGAGAAGAAAAGATTCGCAGTACCGATCCAAGCATTTTAAAACCATATCGAAAGCGTCTAATCGAAATGTTTGAGGCATACGATAAGGATAAAGTTAAAAGTTGGGCTACCAATCAAGCTTATTTAACGATGGGGAATGTTTTGACTTTCTGTGCATCTGAAGGAATAGATAGTTCGCCTATGGAAGGGTTTGACGCTGAGCGTGTTGATACAATTCTTGAGCTACAAAAACGAAACTTAGCTTCTGTATTACTACTACCTATAGGGAAGCGTTCCGACCAAGATTTTTTTGCTAGTTTAGAAAAAGTTCGTAAACCTATCGATAAGTCTGTAGAACATTTATAATACAACTTTTGGGATAGAGCCCCTATTTAAAAATATTCTAAACTTTTAAAGAATTAGTAGTGGTTTTTGCTGGATAAATTTGAATGTCCGTGCTTAAAATGAAGATTCTTCCACTTGACGCTGCATTCGCTGTTGTTTGTTTTTACGCTTTCGTTCTTTTTTAAGTTTGTTACCAGCGCCAAAAAGCGACTTTTTCTCCTCTATATAATCATCTTCGCTATGTCGATCTAATCGGTAAGCCAAACCAATTCTACCATAGGTTTTAGTAGGAGTGTCTTTGAAGTTTACTTGTAAAGATGCATCTATGTGTAAATTGGGATTTATTAATTGTGCAACTCCAAAACGCAAGATTTGGTCGGCGTAGAAGTCGCTGAAAATACCGTGATTTTCTATGAACACCGAAGTACCGGTACGCATAGTTCGGGTTAGGGTAAGTATATATTCGTACGATGGAAACTCTGTAGTCATTCTATCAGCGATTAAATTGGTGACAAACACCCAGCCACCAATCCAGTTGTTTTGCGTTATAATCATAAGCTTTGGGCTTACTGTAAACTTATCTTCATAAATGAAAGGGTTGTCAGCTGTATCAAAGTTTGCACCAGCATAAAAAGATATGGCCGGAATTAAGTCTTCTAGTTGAAATCGATTGTTTTTACGCCAACTGTAAAGGTTTGGCCCCTCTAACACCCGCTTTATATAGGGATCATATATCAGATATTTCACACCTAATGTATTGCTTTTAAAATTACTTAGCTCATGAGAGTAACCTAAATTATAATATTCTATATCGTGATTTAGGAACGATCCGGTTAGGTTGAATTCTAACTCTTCGGTAATTAAACCTACGCGAAGAGCATATTCGGCAAACATTCCCGTGGTTTTTGTTTCCAATAAATTATGCTTTTCTTTCCCATAACCAAATCCTAGTTCTAATTGATATACATCCCTACCTACGGAAAATGCCCCTTGCGAAAGTCCAGGTCTATTGGTATTTATTAAGTCGGTATATTGTGAGAAAGCCTGTGGGCCAATTAAGAAAAGGAACAAGAAAATAATGCGGATACTCAATCTCATATTATAGGGTTTTAGTCAAATATAGGGTAATTAGTTTATTATTATGACTAGGCACACTGAATTTTTAGATACTATTTGTAGATTTGGGCGATTATAGCATTAACGCAAAAAACACCACTTTTTGAAAACAATTTTAATAATTATTCTGGTCTTATTGGCCTTGCGTATTATTTTTCGATTCGCACGCCCCTACATCATGCGATATATTATGCGTAAATTAGAGCGAAAGATGAATGCTTCTATGGGATTTAATCCACCACCTGAACAAAAAAGATCTAGAAAACAAAAAGAGGGTGAGGTCATTATAGACAAAATGCCTAACACGGAGAGGAAAAAAGGAGATACCTCCAAACTAGGGGAGTATGTAGATTACGAAGAAATAGAATAAAACCATTTTATGAAGCAACATAAGTTTACAAGTTTATATCATTTTTAATATGCAACCTATACTTAGAAGATTATTACCCCATTTTGTTGTTTTATTATTATTTATTGGTGTATCCCTAACTTACTTTAGCCCGGTATTAGAAGGTAAAGTAATTTACCAAAGCGATATTGTTCAATACATCGGGATGGCGGAACAACAAAAAGAACACGCCAGGCTTAATAACGATGAAACCTATTGGACCAATGCTGCTTTTGGTGGGATGCCAACCTATCAACTAGGAGCGCTCTACGCACATAATTACATTAAAAAATTAGACCAAACTTTACGCTTTCTACCTAGACCAGCAGATTATCTGTTTTTGTACTTTATTGGTATTTATATTTTATTGTTAGTACTTAAAGTCAATTATAGGTTGGCTTTTTTAGGAGCAATGGCATTTGGCTTTTCCACTTACCTAATTATAATACTTGGAGTGGGGCACAATGCCAAAGCCCACGCCGTGGCCTATATGCCTGTTGTGCTCAGCGGTATTTTGCTAGGGATGCAACGGCGATATATTCTCAGTTTTATCGTTACCGGATTGGGGATGGGATTGCATTTGGTGGCGAATCACTTCCAGATGACTTATTATCTATTGTTACTGGTATTATGCTTGGGTGTAGTATATCTGCTTCAAGCCATAAAAGATAAAACACTAGTGCCATTTTTCAAAGCCATTGGCGTTAGTGCTGTAGCTGTTGTGTTGGCATTAGGAATGAATGCAACCAATATTTTGGCTACCCAAGAATACGCCAAGGAATCGACTCGTGGAAAGAGTGAGTTAAGCTTGACTAAGGAAGGTATTCCGCGCGATGGCAGTTCTGGATTGGACTATGAATATATCACTGAATATAGCTATGGAAAGTTAGAGAGTTTCAACTTATTAGTCCCAAGATTAATGGGAGGTGGTACTTCCGAAGGTCTACCAAAAGACTCTCATGTAGTTGAGTTTTTAACCCTGCAGGGAGTTCCGAAAATACAAGCCGAACAGTTTAGTAGGAACCTACCAGTATATTGGGGTGACCAACCAATTGTGGCAGCACCTGCCTATGTAGGTGCCATAGTAATTTTCTTAGCCGTGCTTTCCCTGTTCTTAGTAAAAGGCGTTCGCAGACGATGGCTAGTGGCTGGATTCTTGCTAAGCTTGTTTTTATCATGGGGAAAGAACTTTTCTTTGCTTACTGATTTCTTTATCAACTACGTCCCAATGTACAATAAGTTCCGTGCGGTATCGTCAATTCAGGTGCTTCTAGAATTACTCTTGCCAGTGATGGCCATATTGGGCTTATACGAGTTTTTCTATAATGAGAATTATACCGAGGAAGAACGCAAGAAATCCCTGTTTTATTCCACAGGAATTGTTGGAGGAATCCTTCTGCTATTTCTAGCTTTTAAGAATACCATCTTCTCTTTTGTAAGTCCAATGGACGGCTATTTCATGCAAGAAATAGGTCCTGATTTAGTGATGGCGCTTCGTGAAGATCGTGCAGCATTGATGAGTTCCGACACAATACGTTCACTAATTTTAGTGTTACTAACAGCTGCTGTGTTGTTTGTGTATCTAAAAAGGCAATCCAAAATTACATGGATTACCAGCCTTGTTTGTGTGCTTATACTTATCGATTTGGTAGGGGTAGACAGACGTTATGTAAACAATGACGATTTTGTACCTGCTTCGGTTATGAACCAGCCTTATCAAAAGGATGGAGCGGATATGGAAATATTAAAAGATGAGGGACACTTTAGAGTTTTCGATTTAACAAGAAACGCGTTTAACAGTACCCACGCGAGTTACTTCCATAACTCTATTGGCGGCTACCACGCTGCTAAGCCAAAGCGTATGCAAGAAATTTATGATTTCTATCTGAAAGAAGATAATCACATGGGCATTTTAAATATGCTTAACGTGAAATATATCATTGTCAGCCAAGAAAACTCGGGAGCTATCGCACAGCGAAACCCATTTGCCAATGGAAATGCATGGTTTGTAGATGATGTGTTTTATGTAGACAATGCAGATAAAGAAATCTTAGCATTAGACACCTTACAAAACAAGAAATATGCTGTTGTTCAAAGTCAAATTAGAGAAAAGATAGAGCCGATTATGAAATGGAATAGTCGTGATAAAGATGCTCACATTGATTTGATTAGTGAAAAGTCTAATGAGTTAGTGTATAGCTATGCTTCTGATTCTCCTCAAGTGGCAGTGTTTTCTGAACAGTATTATCCATATGGTTGGAAAGTGTATGTAGACGGTGAACCTGCAGAATACTTTAAAATAAATTATTTGCTTCGTGGAATGTCGTTAGATGCAGGGGAATTTGAAATCCGATTTGTGTTCGATCCAGAAGTAGTAAAGACTGGAACTAATATAAGTTTAGCTAGTAGCATCCTCTTTGGATTGTTGAGCTTAGGATTGATCATAGGATATTACCGTAAGAATAAAGCTGTGTAATAGTAAGATGATCACTAAAGAAGGAGATAAGAAAGTTCTAATTGTAACCTATTATTGGCCACCAGCCGGCGGACCAGGTGTACAACGTTGGCTAAAATTTGTTTCATATTTACCACAGTTTGGTATTGAACCTATAGTGTATATTCCAGAAAACCCTGCATATCCTATAGTAGATGAGAATTTGCAGAACCAAGTTCCTGAGGGAATTACGATTATAAAGCAGCCTATTCGCGAACCTGGTTCTTTTGCTAAAAAGCTATTTAGTAATAAAACCAAGCAATTGCAGTCGGGGATTCTTCCTTCAAGAAAAGCTTCTTTCGCTACCCGATGCATGCTCTATATTCGAGCAAATTTTTTCATTCCCGATGCCCGAGTTGGCTGGGTAAAACCATCGATCGCATATTTAAAAAAGTATTGTAAAGAGAATCATATAAATACATTAATAACTTCAGGTCCTCCTCATAGCTTACACCTAATAGGCTTGCAACTGCAAAAGGAAATCGGGGTGAAGTGGCTTGCTGACTTCCGAGATCCGTGGACTACCATTCATTATTTCGCTCAATTGCCTTTGGGTAAACGGGCTATAAAAAAGCATAAAGAATTAGAGAAAGAGGTTTTGGCTGCAGCTGATTGCATTACGGTTACTAGTAATTTAACACAAGAGGAGTTTAAAAAACTCACGAACAAATCTATCTATGTTGTTACCAATGGTTATGATGCTGAGCAATTACCTAAAGACCCCATTCCTTTAGACACTAAGTTCTCAATTGCCCACATAGGCTCTTTGTTGAGCGACAGAAATCCAAAGCTACTATGGAAGGCGCTAGCCGATTTAATAATTGTTTATCCAAGCTTAAAAGAAGATTTACAAATCACCCTAGCAGGCGTAGTAAGTGAAGAGGTATTAACAAGTATTGCTGATGCAGGATTAGAAAATTATGTGCAGAATCTAGGGTATATTTCCCATACAGAAGCAATTCGATTACAACACGCCAGTCAGATTCTACTACTATTGGAAATGGACAAGGAAGAAACCAAAGTGATATTACCAGGAAAACTCTTTGAATATATGGCTGCCAAGCGTCCTATTTTGGCATTAGGACCCGAGGGTGGTGCCATAGAGCCTGTTTTAAAAGAAACCAATGCTGGAGTTTATTACAGCTATCAGAAATTCAATGCTATTTATAGCTATTTAGAACGACAATACCTGATTTATAGAACGGGTACCATTCAAGTGCAATCAAATGGCATAGCTACTTATAGCAGAGAGGCCGTTAGTAAGAAAATGGCTGCTGTACTTCACAACCTCTAAATAGTAAAGCAACCACAATATTATCATGGTTGCATTTAGAATGTTTTTTAATATAGTACTACTTCGTGTCAACCGTAATCATTCCAAGGCTGTTCCATAGCTTATAACTCACTTTATAGCCTTCTGGTATGATTACAACGATTGGGAGTTTGCTATTATAGCGAACTTTCTTTGCTTTTGCGTTGATTAGCTTTTTCTCCAATTTTTGATCTGGACAAGCCATTCGTGTGCTTATCATGTTTCCGTTCGTTTCGAACAGATAATAGTCGTATCCCCATCCTTCCGCAGTTTCTTTTTTAAGTTCTCCCATTAAAGAGTGGTGGTTACAATCGACTTCTTCCCATCTTCCAATAAGCAGTTCGACCTCATAATCCTCCTCATTTTTTAAAGTAGGTAGGTTGATGATGATGCGTTCCTCTCCTTTTCTAGCTTGTGGATACATGGAAGTATCATGGCTAGGTTTGGCTAATTTGTTTAGATCTTGAATGGAACTAACTTCTTTTTCCATGTTGTTTTTATTTGAGATGCTCGCACAACTAGCTCCAAAAGCTAAGATACCAGCAAGTAATAGTAAACGTGTTATTTTCAAAATTGAAATATTTTATTTGTTAATAAATACAGCGATTTTTTCTAATTGCATGCCTACAAATATAGAACATGTTAAATAACCCTGTCTTAATTATATGCAAAAAGCATGATTAAATTAAAATATCTATAAATTGATGAGTTATGAAGGGTCACCTTATTAAGAGCTTTTGATTAATTGGACTCCCTAAGAATTAATCTTCCCAGAAGGTTATTTGCTAGAAACAACGTTTAAGATTAAGAATAAATCGCTAACAATAAAGCTACTATCTTCAGAATAAAAAGTTTATAACTGATTTTTGAGGGAAAATAATAGTAAATCCATATTACCTTAGCCTTTATAACCGATACAATTCAACCTACGATCCTCGCTATATTCCTGATAATTTATATTTCGCTGAGATGGATTTGGATTTTAATAGTGCGGCCGACATAAAAGCTGTTGATGATAAAAACTTATACGATTTTTATTTCCACGATGTTCAACGCCCTAAAACTATTGTATGGAAAGTAAGCGAAAGTTATTTAAATGCTACTTATTAAATTATTTCCTTTAAAGAGGTTAATGAAAAAATGTATTATTCAAAAGGGGATAATTATTAAAAAGGCATAAACTGAAATACTGGACTTGGCATTATATTTTGGTCTATCGATGATGGAGTAGAAGATTTAAAAGCAATACTAAAATTACTTTATGATTATGTCGTTCAAGAAGTTATAAAGCAACATCCGGCCATCAGTAAATTATATGAAAGTAGTGTAAATACACTAAGAATTGTAGCCCTATTCTATAAAGGGGAGATTCATGTTTTGTTATCTGTTTTAAGAATGGGAGTAGGAGGTAACCGTGTTGATAATACTCCGTATACTAGTTTATTCTACGGAATTGATGATGGTGGGAGCTTAAAAAAATATGCCTAAAATATGAATGGGTTTAGGTTTGAACGACACCCAAATGGAGTAGTATTTAGCGATGTGAAAACTCCTAATTTAGACACCTGTATTACGTTTGTAAAAACTTTAGCCTAGGCTTCATTCGATTTTCAAAACTTACCTCTTGGGATGTGGCTATTGGCGAAGATGGGCAACCCATATTAATCGAAGTTAACCTCTGTTACGGCCAATTGGATTACCATCAGTATACGAATGGACCAATTTTTGGTGA
>DATGSX010000189.1:0-2340 GCA_035302145.1 Flavobacteriaceae bacterium
TTCATTACTCGAGAGAACAGTATTTTCCATATAACTTAAATCACTACCGCTAAAACGTATAACATCTTGAAAGTTTAACGGAGACTTGTTGATGTTATTTAAACTTCCAATAAAATTGACGGTAGTATTCGGACTATAATAGAACAATGTAGGCTGTACATAATAACGATCTTTATCACCACTACCAGCTTCCGTTTCTCCGAACACAAAACTTTTCTTATCCTCTTTAAGTTTAATATTCATTGCCATGCGATCGCTGTCGCTTAAACCTTTCATGAAAGCAACTTCGTGGTAATTGTCTATTGCTTCTACTTCGTCAACTGCATCGGCAGGAATATGATTAACTCCTAACTTGGTGTCACCTCCAAAAAAATCTTGCCCATCTACCATCAACTTATCCACTTTTTTTCCGTTCACGGTAACGTTCCCTTCTCGATCTACTTCTACTCCTGGCAATTTTTTTAATACATCTCGAAGTTTGCGCTCATCACCTGTAATAAATTTATCTGTACGATAGGTAATGGTATCTTCACGAACTACCATAGCCATTTTTGCTTTAATAACTACTTGTTCTAAAGCAGTAGTACTTTCTTTAAGAATATAGTTTTTAGTAGTGTTTTTACTTATCCTCAAGCTATCTATCTTAGATGAATACCCCATTGAAGTGATCTCTATTTTATAGTCTACATCGGCTTGTAGGTTTAGTTTGTATTTTCCATCAAAATCTGCGATAGCGAAACTTACACTTTCCCCTGCTTGATAAGGCGAAGCGATAAGATTGGTGTGTGGAATTGGTTGGTTTAAACTATCCATAACCTTACCGTCTAATACAGTTGTTTGTGATAAAGCGGTGGAGATGCTTGTTAGTGTAATTAGCAATAATAGACGTAAGTGAATTCCTGGTACTAGTATAAAGCGATTTAGAGACAAATTAAAAACGATTTTAAATATAATTGTTCATTGATAAAATTAATAAGGGTATTATATTCCCTGACTACTGCGCTTTTATATAATTTCTTTTTATTCTATCTAGCTCTTCTTTAAAGTCCTCCAATTTAGTTGCGTTTCTTGTTTTTGGTTTCTTTATTTTCTTTTCTCTTTTAGAGAGGTTTATATCGTCTGCATAGAATGTGTAATAGCCTTGTTTTACCTCTAGAATCATACCTGGTAATCCGGCATAAAAAGCTGGGCCGAATTGAAAAGGAAGGTCTTTGGCAAACCAAGCAGTAGCAATTTCTCCACCTCCAAGATCAGGAGTGAATTCTGCGGTTGCTTTATAACATAAATAGCCATGTATGGTTTTGGTTTCGTTTGTAATCTTCCAATCAAAATCGCTAATGTTATGTGCGACGATTATCTCGCTACCTGCCCTACTTGTTTCATGATAGGATTTGTCTTCATCTAAAGAATGATAATATGCGCCATCAACTCCTACGTTTCTTGCTGTTCTATTTAGGTCAAATCCACTGTCCGTTGCCATAGATTCCATTTTCTTAAAAAGACTTTCCTTTGAATTGAATTCCATTTGATAAAATAAATATGGTAGCGTTCTAATTTGATTGCTAAACATCATTCTTAAGTAACTGCCTACGTCTTCGGTGATTTTGTCATCTTTTAGGATTTCTTCCATCATGCTTTCATCCGCTTCTACTTTGTAGGTGATTTTTCCTGAAGCAATTTGAGCCCAAGAGCCATACACAAAGAGGAAAAAGCTTAATAGTAATAAAATATTCTTATTCATTTTTATATATTTAATTAGAGCCCCATAAAGAATTATAGGGCTCTGTGAAATTTACCCTTTAATAATTACAGGATCGAGAATTATTTGCATATTGCAAGGATTTAAGTTTTCCACACAATAAGCGTGTGCTTCAAACCAATCGCCGTTTGCGCCTGCCGCTCCATCGGCATAATCCCAACAGTTAGTACAGCCATCAGATGCTAATGCGGTTGTTTGCACTCCGGTAAAGGAAATACCTACTAAAAACATTAAAGATAAAAATAAAGTTCTCATAATATTATAAGAATTAAAAGTTAAACATAACCAAATCTACACACACACACATATCCAAGTAAATTATGTTAAAACGTTGATGCTATATGATTTATAAGACGCTGAGATTAGTATATTCAATCAAAAAAATGGCTTTACACTTAGTATTGTCATCCGTTTTATAAGGTGGTTTTCCTTTATAGAAACAGTGTAGTCTGTCGCTTCGCTCAGAGAGTAGGTTCTTAAAGCCAACAGAAATTCGTGATGCGTAATGCGAAAATCGTAATGCGTGCGAACGGGTTATATACTTCATTGTTTAAATTTGTATAACTCAACCGTTCAGAAGC
>DATGSX010000190.1:0-13293 GCA_035302145.1 Flavobacteriaceae bacterium
CCCGATGCCATAATTGCTTTTGGTCCAAAACCCAATCTTCCAAATATTTTGATGAAAAGGATACTGCCAAATATTCCTGAGATAGTATTCCCTGTGAGTCCAAAAGAATATTTTTTCTTAAAGGCTCCAAATATGTTGGCGCTAATTAGTCCTATAAAAATGCTTAATAGAGAGATTAAGGTGTCGGTCATAATTCTATTTTAAAACAATCAACGCTTGTTTCCTGTGTGGTTCTGGTTTAATGTTCTCCGTAACCCGCATCGTCTAGCTTGCCTTTAAATACTCTGTATTGAACAATCATATAAATAGCAACTAGTATGATAGCAATGGTAAACCAAAACACCCCTACCGATAGGCCATAGGTGTCGGTTGCGGTATTATATAAAGTAAGCGATGGGTTTACAGCATTGGTTGATGGCAATACATTTGGGAATATAGAAACCATGGAGGTAGCCAATCCGCCAAACAAAAATATACAGGAAAATAAGAAACCTAAACCGTGCCTTTTAAATTGCTTCACTCTAAATTGACCAAATAATCCTACAAGAGCAATTATTGGGAAGATCCAAAAGCCTGGATATTTAAAGAAACTTTGGAATGGGTTAATCTTGATATAATTCAAAAGAACTATAGATAGAACTATCAGTAAAACAAGGAGTATATTTAAGTTGAAAACTGCTTTTTTGAGCCTTGGATTCATATCTGAATCGGTTTTAAATATAATCCAATTCGCTCCATGAATAGTCAAGCTAACTACTGCAATAATCCCTATTAATAAAGTAAACCAGTCGATAACTCCTAGGGTTTCGGCTAAGGGGCTAAATGAAGGGTTCCAAAGTTGCACGAAGAAATAGTGTGGTTCTTGAGCTGAAACACCATCGGCAACCATTCCAAGGTTTACGCCTCTTACCACATTACCAAGTGCTATCCCAAAAAACAGGGCTAGCATTAAGCTTGCAATACCAAAGGCTCTATCCCAAACAACTTGCCATAACCTATTGTTTACTTGGCCTCTCAATTCTAGGCCTGTAGCTCTAAAGATCAATAACCATAGAATTAAAATTAGAGGTAGGTAAAAACCACTAAATGCGGAGGCATATAATATCGGAAAGGCAAAATACATGATGCCACCTATGGCGACTAACCAAACTTCATTGGCATCCCAAAATGGACCAATAGAATTTATTATAGCTTTTTTATCCTTTTCTTTTTTTCCGAAAAATAAATGTACAATCCCAGCACCAAAGTCATAACCGTCCAAGATAATGTAGACGATAAACATGTTCATTAAAACGATATACCAAAGTAATTCCATAATTAGTTCTTTAAAGTTGTTGGGCCTTTATTAATAATTTTTCCTGCTAGCATTAAGAACAATAATCCTAACATCAAATAAAGTCCTATAAAACCGAGTAGTGTAAACAGTGTATTACCAGATGAAACAGTTGGCGAGATGCCATCTACGGTACGGAGTAAATCATATACCAACCAAGGCTGTCTACCCAGTTCTGCCGTGTACCAACCTGCGGTATTGGCTATGTAAGGGAAAGGTATCATAATCATAAGTGACCATAATATCCAATTTGTCGTATATAGCTTTTTACGATATAACTGAATGGCGGCGAGTGACATTAATCCCAAGAATATTGTTCCAAGTCCAGCCATTATGTGGTAGGCATAATACACGCCTGGAATATTTGTAGGGTGTAAACTTTTATCAAATTCATTCAAGCCCTTAATTTCGGCATCCCATCTTTGGTGGGTCATGAAACTCAGTAATTTTGGAATGGCAATTTTATTGTCCAATCGCATGTTTTCTGTATCGGGTTGCCCTATAAAGATCAACTCTGTTCCTTTTTCTTCGGTTTCAAAAATACCTTCCATCGCCGCAAAAGTTACAGGTTGGTATTTGTAAACATTTTTTGCTGTCCAATCTCCAGTAGGGAAAATGATGAGTATACATGCAATTAATCCGAATCCAACGCCTGTTCTAACAAACAGCTTTCCGAATTCACTGTGTTTGTCGTTTAATATGTAAAAGGCTCCTATTCCTGCCATTACAAAGGCTGAGGTGATGACCGATCCCATTTGATTATGTAAGAATGCTGGTAGGAGCCATGGATTGGAGAATAGGGCCCAAAAATTATTTAGTACATAGCGGCCGTTTTCTAGAATTTCATAACCTACTGGATATTGCATCCAAGAGTGGGTAGCAATTATTAAATAACCACTTGCCCAAGATCCAAGGAAGACTAAAAAAGCGGTGATAAAATGCAGTTTTTGACCAAGTCGTTTTTCACCAAAGAGGAAAAGTCCTAAAAAGGAAGATTCTAAAAAGAAAGAAAACATACCTTCCATTGCCAAGGTTTGACCAATTATTCCACCAGTCAACTCCGAAAACTTTGCCCAATTCGTTCCAAACTGAAATTCCATAGGAATTCCCGTAACTACTCCCATAACAAAATTTAGCGCAAAGATCTTCATCCAAAATCTTGCAGCATCGTTGTACTTATTGACTTTAGTGCGTAAATACTTCCATTTAAAATAGACTATCATCAGCGATAATCCCATGGTGAGTTGTGGAAATATATAATGGAAAGTGATAGTAAACGCAAACTGCATTCTATCGTAAAATATCATATCCTCCATAATAAAGCATGTTTTAGGTGAAGAGGTTTTTTTGAGTTTTTATCTGATAAAAAAAAGGGTTTTGTGTTGAATCTGTATTTTATTTTAAAAGTACTCGGATGATTGGTAGCTAATTAAGTATTAAAGCTACGGATTATTTTTTGTTCCTTATGTTAATTGATTCTTCAGGAAGAGAAATATTTTTCAATTAAACTTAGCGATGATGCGCTGTATTTCTTTAGTTGATTTTATAAAAGTAACTTACTGTCGGCCAAGAAGAAATTCATGTGGAATCTAGTAGTGAAAATATTTTAAATGAAGGCTAAGTGAATAGTAGCATGTAGGAACAAAATCCAAGGGTGTTATTTTGTGGCTTATGGGAATTTTCAACTAGGATGAAATAAATTTGTCTATCCGATTTTGTCATGGAATATAAAATCACCTAAATCAATAGAAAATAAAAGGATGTTGATGTTTCTCGCCGATCCCGCGGATTAACGCAGATAGAAGCAAAAGTATTTGTCAGCAACTTTACCTATAATAATGGCAATTCGAAACTTTAGGATATTTTACAGACAAGCAATTAAAGAAAACTTGATGGTATGTTTCTTTGCTTCATCTAATTTTAGTAGGGAGGGTAGTGTGGGGAATAAAATAAAAAAACCCTCTCGATAATTAAATCGAGAGGGTTTTAAACTTATTGATTGGTGTAAATTACGCCAATCTTACATTTATAGCGCTTGGACCTCTGTCGCTTTGCTCTACGTCGAATGTTACGTGATCATCATCACGAATGTTGTCGATTAGGTTGCTAGAGTGCACAAAAACATCTTGTTCTGCGTCATTCATCTTGATGAATCCAAATCCTTTTGTTTCGTTGAAAAACTTTACTGTTCCTTCTTTCATTACTTGTACTTTTAATTAATTTACTAATGTTATTCTGCTATTTAATACTACGATTCGTTTTTTGCTTTTTGAAGGCAATAGACGATCTTCTTTAATTTTCCACCTATGTAAAATGCAAGTGCTAATTGAATTAGTTAACTCACATCTCAAAACTTGAATTATTTCCCACAGAAAAAAAGGAACCTAAACTATAGTTTTATAGATGGCGTCGTATGTAAGGGCTTGATAAATTCCTATAAGATGATTCTTAAGAGACTCTACCGAAAGCTACTTTGCTACGGCTGGCAAATCAAAAAAGGAAGCGGAATTATTTAAAACTGTAAAGAAATTAAAAAATACTGGGCTTACTAAATCGTTTTATTGATACAAATATAGAACTATAAAATGGACTCCACACTATAGAAGCACGAATATCTTTTAATCTTATCTGATAAAGTTTGTAAATAGACTGTTTTTTCAAGCATATAAAGGGCTTGAGAGGATAGGTTAAAGTTGTCCCAATAAACATTCGCAAGGTGATTTCTCTATTAAAAAGTAAAATTAAAATGAATTATAGGTATTGAAGAGCATTCCATAGTTAATGGGAATGCCCTCCAGAATCTTCGCCTTGTATTAAAACAAAGCCCCCTTTGGTAAGGAAGGTTGCCTGTGGGTCTAGTTGTGTTTTAAAACTCGTATACCCATTATAACTTGTTTCAACTGTCACTTCTATCGGATGCAGCTGATAGCCATCTGCATCTTCACTTTCCAATTGTAGTATATAGTGCTTCCCATCCAATTCTACTACAGTATCATCGGGAAGAGCTGGTTGTGTAAAAGTTTCGGTTACAATAGATGCTTCTACAAACATGCCCACACTAAAATTAGCATCTATTTTTTCGTCTATATGGCCATGTACCATGGTAACTCTACTTTTAGGATCGATGGTAGTACCTACTACATGTAACTCTCCCTTAAAGTTATCTTGAGATGCTTCTGGAATCCTAAACAAAATTTCTTGTCCTTTCTTTAACTGTAATAAGTCTTTTTCAAAAACTTTCAACTCCAGATGTATATGGTCAGTGTTCATGAGTTCCATTATTTTATCAGCTGGGGAAACATAGGTACCAGTGTTTACTAATACTTTAGTTACATACCCATCTATAGGACTATAAATATTTACTTGAGAAACTATGTTTCCTGCTAAAACACTAGTTGGATTGATATTCAACATCTCTAAGTTCTTCTTTAGACTGTTGGTTCGGGCTACTGCAGATTTATACTCGCTCTCTGCTTTTAAGTAATTCTTTTGTGAAGTGATGTTTTCTTCGAGCATAGTTTTTTGACGTTCGTACTCCGATTTTAAATAAGCGAGCTGCTCTGCAGTTTCAAGGTATTGTTGTTGCATAGTAATAAACTCTGGGTTCTCTATGCTTAGTAAACGTTCCCCTTTTTTAACTTTATCGCCAATCAATAAATGGGTGTTTTTTATATAGCCTCCAGAAAAAGCACTTATCACAGCTTTACTTTGCGGCGGTACATCAATTGTACCATTGGTATGTATTGTTTTAGCGAAATCTTTCTCCATAACGCTTCCAAAACTCATCTTTGCACTCTCAAATTGCGCCTTGCTAACATAGATATTTTCATTATCCGCATGGGCTTCTGTTACTTGACTTTCGCTTTCTACACTCTTATTGTTGTTACAGCTTACTAAAGCGAGGAAACTTAAGAATAAAAAATATTTTATAGGATTCATGATTTTCATTTTATAGGGTTAAATAGTTGATAGCAATCACTGCTTGATTGTATTTGTTGAGGTTATCGAGATATTGTAATTCGATCTCATAAACGTTTTCAAGGCTTTGAATATATTGGAAGAAATCGATTTCTCCATTTTTAAAACTTCCACTAGCTGTTTTTAAGATTTCTTCGGATAGGGATTTGCCCTCAATCTGATAATATTTTAATGCTTCGCTATATTTAGATAGCTCTTGCATGAGTTGGGTTTGTTTTGAGCTGAATTGAAGCTCATAATCTGCTGCCTGTTGCTTGCTTATTTCCATCGCTATTTTAGAAGCTCTAATTTTAGAGGCATTACCACTAAAAATCAATGGAATTTTTACTCCTATCTGATATTTATATAGATTTTCATTCAAAGAAGAATTGCTTCCTATAGAATAGCTGAAGCTGATATCTGGTAACAATTGTTGTTGTTCTAGTTTACGCTTAGCTTGGAAGAATCCCTTTCTGTTTTCATAATATTCCGTTGCAGGATGCACACTAGCGTTTTCCAGCTTGATATCAACTTTTTCCATTGGTAGTCTTTCTATTAGTAAGCTATCTTTAGTTTGTATCAAGATGTTTAATTGTTCTAGAGCAATCTTCACCTCTTCTTTACTTTGTTGATAGACGGTTTCCATTTGTCGTTGCTTTGCCCTGGCAGTTATTTTCTCAAGATAATTGGTTTCACCGAGTTCAAATCTTCGTTGGGCTGAATGGGCAAAGTTTTTATATAAGCTATCTAATTTTCTGTAGATTTCTGCTTTATTACTATCATATTGGTATTGATGATAAGCCGCTGCAACCCTTCCTTTGATTCTTCTTACTTGGATGTCGTGCTGGCTGTTTTGCATTTCGTAAGCTTGACGATGGACGTTTCTTTCAGCGAAATACACTGTCGGAAAGCGAATATCTTGCTGTATTCCATACATATTCAATGGAATATTATTTGCCGCCATATTATTTTCATCGTACTCATAAAATACCTGTGTCTTATCAAAACTAAACGCACTTCTTATTAATGCTTCTGCTTCATTTTTTTGAAGTTCAGAAGTTCGTAAGCCAAGATTGTTCTCTAAAGCCATCTGTTGTAATTGTTCCAAGGTCTTAGGACTTTCTTGTGCTATAGCCGAAGAGCCGATAAGGACTAAAACAAGGGTAATAGGTATGGCTTTTCTAGTTTTCTGATTTTCTTTTTTGTCTCCAGCGAATATGGAATACAGTACTGGTAAAACAACTAAGGTTAAGATAAATGCGGTGAACATTCCACCAATTACTACCGTTGATAAAGGACGTTGTACTTCTGCACCAGCACCTACCGATACAGCCATAGGTAAAAAACCTAAAGCAGTTGATGTAGCAGTAAGCAATACAGCTCGCAATCTGTCTTTGGATCCTTGAACAATCAGTTCATGCATGTCTTTCATTCCTTTTTCTTTGAGTTCCTTAAAATGTTCTATTAAAATAATGCCATTTAATACCGACACCCCAAATAGTGCGATAAATCCAACGCCTGCGGAAATACTGAGTGGCATATCTCTAACCCATAATAGTAAGACCCCACCAACAGCAGCCAAAGGGATGGCAGAGTAAATCATTAAGGCTTCTTTTACCGATTTAAAAGCAAAGTAGAGCATTACAAAAATTAGTAATAAGGCTATAGGTACTGCAAAAAGCAAGCGTCGTTTTGCACTTTGTAAGTTTTCGAATTGACCACCATATTCAATGGTATAGCCTACAGGAAGCACTAAGTTATCTTCTATTAAACTTTGCACATCGTTTACTACACTTTGTAAATCTCGACTTCGGACGTTTACACCAACCACGATTCTCCGTTTGGTGTCATCTCTAGATATTTGTGCAGAACCTTTAGTATATTTAATTTCTGCCAGTTCTCTTAGAGGAATTTTATCTCCAGAAGGCGTATCAACATACAAGTTCTCTAGGCTTGAAATATCTTTTCTTTGGTCTTCTTCTAACCGCATTACCAAGTCGAAACGTTTTTCTCCTTCGAACACACTACCTGCAGTTCTGCCAGAGAATCCCATAGCGATCATTTGATTCAAATCTTCTATATTTAGACCATATCGAGCGATTTTTGCTCTATCGAATTTGACATTCATCTCTGGAAGCCCAACTGTTTTCTCGACGATAATATCGTCTGCACCTTCTACATTTTCGATTAGGTCTTTAATCTCATTGGCTTTTTTATCAAGTAAATCCAAATCTTCCCCAAAAACCTTGATAGCGATATCAGCTCGAACTCCGGTGATTAACTCGTTAAATCGCATTTCTATAGGTTGACTAAATTCTATTTCCATTCCAGGAATAACAGCCAAGGCTTCTTCAAATTTATCGGCAAGTTCATTCTTGGTTTTTGCCGACTCCCACTCCTTAATTGGTTTTAGAGAGATAATTACATCGGTTTCCTCCATCGACATAGGGTCGGTAGGGACTTCTGCAGCTCCTATTCGTGTCACTACTTGTTCTACCTCAGGGAAATTGTCGAGTAATATCTGTTCTATTTGTGTGGTGATTTCTATAGTATTACTAAGTGAAGTCCCGGTTTTTAGTACCGGTTGAATAACAAAGTCTCCTTCGTCTAATGTAGGAATAAATTCGCTTCCCATAGTAGAGAAAAGGTAACCTGTTATGAGCAATAGCAAAACAGCAAGCGTTATGACTAATTTCTTTGCACCTAATGCCCATCGGATGATAGGATCGTAAAATCGGTTAAGCAATTGCATAATTCGAACCGAGATGTTTTTTGGAGATTCTTCTGCTGGTTTTAAAAACAATGTTGCTGCTACAGGAACGTAGGTAAAACACAACAGCATAGTCCCAAGCATAGCAAAACTAAAGGTAAGTGCCATAGGTCGGAACATCTTTCCTTCAACACCACTCAGAGAAAGAATAGGGATAAATACTATTAGAATAATCAGCTGTCCGAAAATGGCGGCATTCATCATTTTTGAGGTTCCCTTTTCGGTAATTTCATCTTTAGCGAGTTGTTTTTCATTAGGTGGGAGGGCATTTATTTTTGTAAAATTTTTATTGATTTTAAAAGCGACAAACTCCACAATAATCACTGCGCCGTCAACGATTATTCCAAAGTCAATGGCGCCCATACTCATCAAGTTGGCCTCTATTTTTAAGAGATACATCATAGAAAGAGTAAACAAGAGTGAAAGTGGAATAACCGAAGCAACCACAAGACCTGAGCGCATATTTCCTAATAAAAGAACTACTACAAATATTACAATTAGAATTCCTAGAATCAGGTTCTCTGCTATAGTGGTGGTCGTTTTCTCGATCAACTCACTTCTATCTATAAATGGATTGATGTACACGCCTTCTGGTAAGGCCGATGCGATTTCATCCACTCTCTCCTGTACTTTTCGGATTACCTTATCGGAATCTCCTCCTTTGATCATCATAATTTGGCCTAAAACTTTTTCACCCTCTCCATTTCCTGTAATGGCGCCAAACCTAGGAGCGTGTCCAAATTGAACTTTAGCAACGTCTTTAATATATATAGGGAAACCATTTTCATTTTTTACGGCTATATTTTCGATATCTTCTAAAGAGGTTAGTAAGCCTTCACCGCGAATAAAATAAGCCTGGTTGGTTTTTTCTATATAGCTACCTCCCGAGATGCTGTTGTTTTTCTCTAAGGCAGTAAAAATTTCACTAGCGGTAATGCCCATAGCATTAAGTTTGTGGGTGTTAATCGCTACTTCATATTGTTTTAAATGGCCTCCCCAGGTATTTACCTCTACAACGCCAGGAATTCCTGATAGTTGTCTTTTTACAATCCAATCCTGAATAGTCCTTAGGTCAGACAAGCTGTACTTATCTTTGTGCTCGGGTTCAACGTCTAGGATATATTGATAGATTTCACCTAATCCTGTAGTAATTGGTCCCATTTCTGGTGTACCAAATCCTTCTGGAATTTTCTCTGCCGCAGATTGTATTTTCTCGGCGATGAGCTGTCTAGGTAGGTACATGCCCATATTTTCTTCAAAAACAATGGTAACTACCGAAAGTCCAAATTTGGAAATAGAGCGTATTTCAAGTACACCTGGAAGATTGGCCATTTCCAACTCTACTGGATAGGTTATGAATTGCTCCATATCTTCTGTAGATAGATTTCGTGAGGTGGTGATTACTTGCACCTGATTGTTGGTGATGTCGGGTACAGCACCCACAGATAGCTGAGTGAGTGAGAAGATTCCGAATACGATGAGTGCTAGGGTAAATAGCCCTACAATCAGCTTATTTCGTATACTGAAATGAATGATTTTTGATAACATAATTAAAGATTGTCTATTGCATCAATTGCAATAACTGTTTATTGTAAAATGTAACAAGCGTATTGTAAATCTATTCAATAAAATGAACAGAAAAGAATGGGTACAGCTTTAGCTAGGAATTTGAATTCCATTAGCAATCCTGTAAATTAATTATGCGGTTCTTGGGGGTTGGAAGATGGAGACTTTTTCAAGAAAAGAATAAAGGTCTTTGTAATAAAAGTGATGTTTGGTCGGATAATATACTTCCGACTTTTTAAAAGAGAACGTATTATTAATTACAGCTACTTCTGTTAATAAATGTTGACAGTTTTTATGTTGAAAAGGAAGTTTCTCATGCTTCTGAGATTCATCTTGTGCGGTCTTTTCATGCTCAGCTTTTAAAGTGCCATAATGTTTGTCAAGAAAAGTAAAGAAATCATCACCATGAACCTCGGAGTGAAATTTAGCATGCTCCACCAAATCGGTAAGCATGAAAATATCTGATACATCCATCCCTACGCTTTGAAAAAAGACGAGAAAAGAGAGAGATATGGCTACAAGTGCTTTCATTGTGTCATCAAATATATGGCAATATACTTATATCACAATTGATAATTATCAGATTCCTTTAGTTTATAAGGATAAATAGTGGTAATGCAAAATGTCTGTTGCCTCAGATTTAACTGCAGGGTAGAAGAGTGAAAAGTACTAAGCTTCAGCTAATCTTTGATGTTCTATGAGTAAAATAGGAACGGTAAAGAATACGACTGAAGCTTTTATTAGTACTTAAGGTTTATTTTACTGCAGACATACGTCACACTTTCTATTTTCATAAACCCGTTCTTCTTTAAGTTTTCTAGTACGTCTAAATCTATTGGTTGGCGAATATCTAACCAATCGTATAGCGTTTAGGATTACCAGAAGTACACTCAATTCGTGGATTAGCATCCCTGAGGCTAGGTTTACATTTTTGGTTAGTACTCCAGCCAGTAGTAGTGCTACTGTTCCAACAGCTATCACCATGTTTTGTTTCATGTTTCGTATGGTAGCTTTAGAGAGCCGTAGTGCGTGCGTTAATTTATCGAGGTTGTCAGCCATCAATATAACATCTGCCGTTTCCATTGCCACATCGGTTCCTGCTACGCCCATTGCAATTCCCACATCGGCAGTTGCGATAGCTGGTGCATCGTTTACTCCATCGCCAAGCATAGCTAGGTTAATGCCTTTCCCCATACAGTGTTTTACTTTCTTTGCTTTATCTTCAGGAAGTAGCTCTGCAAACATCCGGTCCATATTTAATTGTTTCGCAACTATGTCGGCGGTATGCCTGTTATCACCAGTTAGCATTACCAAATGATCAATGCCTTCTACTTTCAATTGGTGAATAGTTTCTTTTGCTTTGTCTCTTACGGTGTCGGCAATGGATATAACACCCATTATTTCCTTATCATCGGCAACAAAAACTGCGGTATTTCCTAATTTCTCTTGCTCTGTAGCGTAGGACTCTATTTCTTTCTCTAGTGGGATGTTATTTTGTATAAGTCCTTTTCTATTTCCTAAATAAAGAGACTGTCCGTTTAGTTTTACTTCAATCCCACGGCCTTTCAGTACGTTTACATCGGTAGGTTGATTTATTAGTTTTAAACCTTTCTTTTCCGCTTCTTGTACGATGGCTCTTCCTAAGTGATGCTCCGAAATTACTTCTGCTTCTGCTGCAGTTAGTAGTAATTCTTCTTTGCTTATTCCAAATCCTTTAATAGCAGTAACTTCTGGTCTACCGTTAGTTAATGTACCTGTTTTGTCGAATACTATAGCGTTGATTTTCGCTAGGTTTTCCATTACTTCACCACCCTTAATCAATATTCCGTTACGTGCTGCATTTCCTATTCCTGCTACTATAGATACAGGTGCAGAGATTACTAATGCACCTGGACATGCGATAACTAAAAAAGTTAGTGCTAAGTGAACATCTTTTGTAATGGCCCAGACTAATGCAGAGAGTATCATAATTCCAGGAGTATAATACCTAGCAAACTTTTCTAAAAATCGTTGTGTTTTTGCTTTTCCTTCCTGCGCTTCTTCTACCAATTCTATGATTTTGGAGAATGTGGTGTCCTCACCAACGTTTTCTGCTACTACTTCCAAATAACCACTATCCAAGATACTTCCGCTGAACACTTGGTCGTTTACACTTTTACTTCTTGGAATAGATTCGCCTGTAATCGCAGCTTCGTTTACCGATGCATTCCCAGAAATAACACGTCCGTCGATTGGTATTTTTTCACCTGTTTGAATGACAACTAGATCGTTTTCTATTACTTCTTCTGCCATAATTACCGAACGTATTCCATCCCGGATTACAGTAGCTTCTAATGGTGCCATGTCCATTAAAGATTTAAGAGAAGCACGGGCTTTTTCTAAAGAACGTCCTTCTAAAAAAGCACCAAAAAGAAACAGAAAGGTCACTGCTGCCGACTCTACGTACTCACCTATAATCAAAGCGCCAATAACAGCTATAGTAACCAGCAATTCAATGCTAAACATTTTTTGACGGGAGGCTTGCCAAGCTTTTAAAAATGTTGGAACTCCTGCGATTATAGAAGCAGTAATTAAAAGTGAATCTAATAATAGGCTGCCCCAGTTGAACAAATAGGTTGCGATAGAAGCAAGAATTAAACCTCCTGCCGTATACATTATTCTATTTACTTGTTTAGATTTCATTGTTATAAAGGATTTAAAATGGTCTTACAAAAATTGCTTGATTAGTGTAATTACTTGTGTTGCTATTGGGTACTCTTTAGATCTAATATACTCTAAGATTTGTACTGTCTTTGTTTTGTTAGCATCCCAACCATTCCCGCTTTGGTTGGGTGAGGTTGGGATGCATTTCTTTTCACCAGGTTATTAAGATAACACTGGGAAGCCTACTTTTTCAATTATCTCAGCCAATCGGTCGCTGGTGACTTTATCAGCATCATAATCTACTTTCACCCTGCTGGAGTTGAATAGTA
Source organism: Flavobacteriaceae bacterium (assembly GCA_035302145.1). Taxonomy (GTDB): domain Bacteria; phylum Bacteroidota; class Bacteroidia; order Flavobacteriales; family Flavobacteriaceae; genus JAJYTI01. The sequence goes on from DATGSX010000190.1 coordinate 12,599, forward strand.
CTTTTGCTTTTTCTACTCCAGGTTCTTTGTTAAGAACTCCTTCTATTCTGGTGATACAAGTTGGACAGGTAAGCGTTTCTAATTGAAATCTTTTGGTTTTCATAGCTATTTTATTTTAATGTAGTTTATATTTTAATGTGTTGTTATTCTGCTCAGAATATGCTTCTTAGTGAGCAAAATCTCCATGTAATATGTGCTCTAAAGCTTCTAGTGTATGAGTATACTCTACATAAGCATGTACATATGCACGTCCTTCCTCTACAGAATTGTCTTTTGTTTTGCTTAATTCCATTACTTTAGCGTAACGTTCTCTAAGCACTTCTTCTAAATGTGTGGTTACGGTTTTAGAAACCTCATCCATACTATTTATTTCTATGGAACGGTCAGCCATTTCTACCATTGGTGTCATTGATCCAGCTGGCTTTAATCCAGTGAAAGGTGCACCTTCGGTTTCGCGGTGAAGTCGTACAAGAGTTTCTAAGAAGTGTTTCTCTACAATAGTGTATACTTCTATGTCCCCATCTTTAAGATTATAGGTCTTATTGAATAAGGCAATTACTTCTTGTTCTTGATGGGAGTCAATCCATTTTAGAACGAGCTCTACATTATTATTATCCAATGCGGTCAAAGCATCTTTAATAACTGGCCCATCATAGGAATCGCAATGTGCAAATCCTGAAACGCTGGTTAACATA